>NZ_KV789517.1:70137-98717 GCF_001807625.1 Neisseria sp. HMSC03D10 | reverse complement strand
CCTAACCTTCCCCCGCCGGACGGGGGAAGGGATCAGGTTGCCGTAACTGAAAGAGGTCGTCTGAAAAACCTATCTCAAGTTTTTCAGACGACCTCTTTGTATTCTGATACTTTAAATCCATTATCGCTTCAATACGATAGGATTCGCGGGCAAAGCCCACGCTACGCCGTCGAAAGCACCCAAAATTGGGGAAACCCTTAGCGGAAGTTGTTGTGTTGGTTTGTGGGATAACTGTAGCGTGGGCTTTGCCCACGAGAATTCGCTCCCTCTCCCGTCCGGCGGGAGAGGGTTGGGGAGAGGGTGGCTCCTGCCATTTATGCTGTATATCCGCAAGCCACCCCCATCCTAACCTTCCCCCGCTAGACGGGGGAAGGGATCAGGTTGCTGTAACTGAAAAAGGTCGTCTGAAAAACTTATCTCAAGTTTTCAGACGACCTTGTGTTTTTGACGGATTTGACGACGGTAATTTAGAACGTAACTGCTTCAGCCAAAATTTTACCCGCCAAGTCTTTGGGCGACAGGTTGGGTTCGCTTTGCAGCGGCCATTCGATGCCGACTGTCGGGTCGTTCCAAATCAGCGAATGTTCGGCTTTCGGGTTGTAATAATCCGTGCATTTGTAAACGAATTCGGCTTCATCGCTCAAAACGTAAAAGCCGTGAGCGAAACCTTCGGGTACCCAAAGCTGGCGTTTGTTTTCTGTCGACAGGATTTCGCCAGCCCATTTGCCGAAAGTCGGCGAGTCTTTACGCATATCGACGGCAACGTCAAACACTTCGCCGACGACGACGCGCACGAGTTTGCCTTGCGTGTTTTCGGTTTGGTAATGCAGGCCGCGCAATACGCCTTTGCCTGATTTGGAATGGTTTTCCTGCACGAAGGTGCGGTCGCAGACGTTAGCTTTAAACCATTCGTCGCGGAAAGTTTCCATAAAGAAGCCGCGCGCGTCGCCGAAGACTTGCGGTTCTAAAAGTTTGACTTCGGGTAGGGTGGTATCGATGATTTTCATGAAGTATTCTCAATTATAGGGCAGGTCGTCTGAAAACGGACGGGATGTTACAAACAAGCCATTTCGTTTGCCATTTGCTGTTCTAAGGTTTCGCGGCGGCGGATAAGCCGGTATTCGTTGCCGTCCACCAAGACTTCCGCCGCCCGGTTGCGCGTGTTGTAATTGCTTGCCATGCTGGCGCCGTATGCGCCTGCGCTGCGGATAACCAGCAAATCGCCCGCCTCGCAGGCGATAGTGCGGTCTTTGCCGAGGAAGTCACCGGTTTCGCAAATCGGGCCGACGATGTTGGCGGTCAGCGGCGGAATATTTTTGGGTTCTACCGCTTCGATATGGTGATAGGCGTCATACAGGGCGGGGCGCATGAGGTCGTTCATGGCGGCATCGACCATGACGAAGTTTTTCTCTTCGCCGTGTTTGACGAACTCGACGCGCGCGAGCAGCGAACCTGCGTTGCCGACCAGGCTGCGGCCGGGTTCGAGGATGAGTTTCAGACGACGTGTGCCGATCAGTTTTTGAACCGCTTGGGCATACGCGCCCAAATCGGGGACGGTTTCGTCTCGATAAACGATGCCGACGCCGCCGCCTAAGTCTAAGTGTTCCAAAACGATGCCTTCATCCGCCAATTGGTCAACCAAAATCAAAATGCGTCCGCAGGCTTCGATGAGCGGGCTGAGGTCGGTCAGTTGCGAACCGATGTGGCAGTCGATGCCGATGATTTTGAGGTGGCTTTGGCGGGCGGCGTGGCGGTAGGCTTCGAGCGCGTCGGCGTAGGCGATGCCGAATTTGTTGGCTTTCAGGCCTGTGGAGATATAGGGATGGGTTTTGGCATCGACATCGGGGTTGACGCGTAGGGAGACGGACGCGGTTTTGCCCAAGCGTTCGGCAACCTTTTGAATGCGGTCGATTTCGGGGATGCTTTCCATATTGAAGCATTTCACGCCGGCATGAAGCGCGAACTCGATTTCCGCCTCGCTTTTGCCCACGCCTGAAAATATGGTTTTCGCCGCATCGCCGCCCGCCGCCAAAACGCGCGCCAATTCGCCGCCGGAGACGATGTCGAAACCGCTGCCCAACGAGGCGAAGTGTTTGATGATGCTCAGATTACCGTTTGCCTTGACTGCGTAGCAGACGAGCGGGGAAAGCGCGGCAAACGCGGTTTGGTAGTTTTCAAATGCTTCGGTCAGCGCGGATTGGCTGTACACATAAAGCGGCGTGCCGAATTCTTCGGCAAGGCGGGAATAGGGGACTTGTTCGCAATGCAGGGTCATGTTGGTGAGGCTTAATCGTTGGTTTGATTGGTAGGTTCTTTGGAAGAATGGATTTTCAGGCCGGTTTGGACCACGCCGAAACGCGCCTTGTCGCCTTCTTTGGGCAGATAGAGGTCGCCTTTGTAACCGCAGGCTGAAAGCAGGAGGGCGGTTGCCGCAGCAAAAAATACGCCGTATTTCATCGGTAAACTTCCTTCATAAGCGCGAATGTGGCAAGATTCGGTATCTTAAACAAAAAACACACAAAAAGCCATGATGACCGAAAGCGAATTCATCCGCATGAGCGAAGAATTGTTCGAACACATCGAAGACCAAATCGACGAAAACGGCTGGGATTTCGACTGCCAGTTTGCCGGAAACGTCCTGACCATCGAAGCGGCAGACGGCACGCAAATCATCGTCAACCGCCACACGCCAAACCAAGAATTGTGGATTGCCGCAAAAAGCGGCGGCTACCATTTCGCCGAGCAAAACGGCAAATGGCTGGCAACGCGCGACGGACGGGATTTCTACGATGTTTTGAACGAAGCCCTGAGCGCGGCTTCGGGCGAAGCGGTGGAAATTGCCGAATTGTAATTTGAGTATTCCCACAAAGAGAGCGTTACCCAATGGCACAATTACCCCTGTATCGGACTGCCGAAATCGAAAATTTTACTGTCGGCACGCCCGAAGTTTTAGAATCATTTTTCGAACATATCCCTTATGGCGTCGTCTTTGAAGACGACGGCGACACGGGCTACTTCTATGCCGCCTCGCAAGATGGGATTTTGGATGCCTTGCATATCTACAATGTCGAAGATGTATCCGACAAACATATCCCCAATCATGTCTTGATCTTATGGGATGATGCCTGCACCATAGCCGCATTGTGCATCAACGGCTACATCCATGCCGTCTATGATTTTGTCGAGCAGGCAGGATATTGCCGCAACGGCTTCCCTGAAGCAGACGGCGAATGGGTGAAAGTCGAAAACCGCGTCTTGGACGATGAATTGCTGGACAAAATCCTATCCCGAAAACCTACATAAACCACTCAAAAGGATAACAAAATGCCCCTGTTAGACAGTTTCAAAGTCGACCACACCCGTATGCACGCCCCCGCCGTGCGTGTGGCGAAAACCATGACCACGCCCAAAGGCGACACCATTACCGTATTCGATCTGCGCTTTTGCGTTCCCAACAAAGAAATCCTATCCGAAAAAGGCATCCACACGCTGGAGCATTTGTTCGCAGGCTTTATGCGCGACCACTTGAACGGCAACGGCGTCGAAATCATCGACATTTCCCCGATGGGCTGCCGCACCGGTTTCTACATGAGCCTCATCGGCACGCCCGACGAGCAGCAGGTCGCCGACGCATGGCTCGCTTCGATGCGGGATGTCGTCAATGTCAAAGACCAAAGCAAAATCCCCGAGTTGAACGAATACCAATGCGGCACTTATCTGATGCACTCGCTTGCCGAAGCGCAGGAAATCGCGCAAAACGTCCTGACGCGCAAAGTGGCGGTGAACAAAAACGAAGAGCTGACGCTGGATGAAAGTTTGCTGAACGCTTAAACGATATGCTTGAAAAAAGGTCGTCTGAAAACGGGAAACCGGATTTCAGACGACCTTTAGGTTTGGGGGTGTGATATTCCGCTGTCGGTTTGTTTAAGCAGAAAAATATATTTCAAAACTAAAAAATAAAATACGAGAACAAGATAAATACGGGAAGTTCCTATAAGGTTATTCTACAATACACCTTTTATTTATTGCATAAGGTCGTCTGAAATGACGGATTTGTCGAAAGGTCTGATTGCGGCGGCGTTGTCCAATATTTTGTTTGTTGTGTTGTTTTTATACGGAATTTGGATGAAGCCGATGACGGGGACGGAAGTCTTCGCTTGGCGGATGGTGGCGATGCTGGCGGCTTTGTTTGGCCTGATGGGGATGGTGGGCGGCTGGCAGGCGGCAGACAGATTTATACGCGGCGTCGGCCGGGATTGGAAACGCTGGCTGTTGATTTTCCTGCCCACCCCTGTTTTTGCGAGCCAGTTGTGGCTGTTTGTCTGGTCGCCCGTCAACGGGGAGGGCGTGAATGTGGCGATGGGCTATTTTCTGTTTCCGCTGGCTATGATGTTGTGCGGGCGGATTTGGTTTAAAGAACGCCTCAACCGCCTGCAAACGGCGGCTGTCATGCTGGCGTGCGCCGGCGTGGCGTGGGAATGGCTGCGGATGGGTGCGTTTTCGTGGGCGACGGTGTGGGTGTTCGGCACTTATCCTGTGTATTACCTGCTGCGGCGAAGGTTGGGCGTGCCGCCTTTGGTCGGATTGACGTTGGATTTGATGTTGATTGCGCCGTGCGCGCTGGTGTATATCGTATTTTTTACGGATACGTTAGGTTTGATTGCCGATATGCCCGTATTGGCGGGGTTGGTGGTATTGCTGGGGATAAACAGCGCGGTAGCCATGCATTTGAACCTGAAGGCAAATCAATTATTGCCGGTCGCTGTCTTCGGCATGATGAGTTATTTGGAGCCTGTTTTGCTGTTTGCCGTATCGGTAACGTTTTTGGGCGAACCTTTGCAGCCCGGGGCTTTAATCAGCTATGGTTTGATTTGGTCGGGGTTATGCCTGATGATGGCAAACGGGTGGATGAAGGCAAGACAGAAAGCGGTTGATGAAAGATAAAGGACAATAAAAGGTCGTCTGAAAACTTGGAAACGGGTTTCAGACGACCTTTTTATTTTTAAATCAAGATGGAGGATTACCAGTTTTGTACGATTTGGGTTGCTTCGTTCAGCCGCTCTACCGTTCCGACATCCAACCAAAGACCGTTGTGTTTTTGCGCGTCAACCTTTCCTTCGTTCATTGCTTGGAGCAGGAGGGGGGCGAGTTTGGCCGGATGGTGCGGCGGTGTATCGCGGAAGAGTTCGGGACGGTAAACACCTACGCCGCTGAAAGTCAAGGCTTCGCCTGCTGATTTGTCTGAAGAGGCTAAGCCGTTGGCAAGCAGGGCGAAGTCTCCGTTGGGATTGTGCGGCGGGTTGTCAACCAGCCATAGGCAGGCGAGTTTGTCTGAATGGGGCAATGCTTCGGCGGCCTGTCGGGCTTTGGAAAAGTCGATGTCGGTCAGTACGTCGCCATTGACAACGAGGAATGGTGCGTCGCCAAGCAGGGGTAGGGCAGTGGCAATGCCGCCTGCGGTTTCCAAGCCGCCTGCTTTTTCAGGGGAATAGGCGATGCGTACGCCGTATTGCGAGCCGTCGCCGAGCGTGGTTTCGATTTGTTCGCCGAGCCAGGCATGATTGATGACGATTTCGGTGAAGCCTGCGGTTTTCAGACGACGTAAGTGCCAGCCGATTAAGGGTTCGCTGCCGACTTGAAGCAGGGGTTTGGGGGTATGGTCGGTCAGCGGGCGCATCCGTTCGCCGCGTCCCGCGGCAAGTATCATTGCTTTCATGGGGGAGATGGATAAGTTTGGATAATGAAATGATGGGCAGTCTGTCGGAATTGGGGAGGCTGATTCAAGGTCGTCTGAAAATGAAATCTGATGGTTTCAGACGACCTTGCGAGCTTGGGGAGCTTTATTCCAAAGATTTGAATTGCCGTCGGAAATATAATAAAGCCGGAGGATGTGTGCCGGAATTTTTGATTTCGTTGATTTCAACGTAAAAGATAAAATGCGTCCCGATTTCGTGTTGTGAAACGATACGTCCGTGCAGATGCGCCAGTGCGTCTTCGACTTCAAGTTGCCCGGTTTTGCCCCTGTTCCAAATATGGTAGGCAAAGCGTTCTTCAGGGGAAAGCCCAGTCAGGCCGGCAAAGTGTTCTGCGATGTCCTGTTGGCTTTCGGACAGGGTATTGATGCACAAGTCGCGGTTTGTCTGAAGAATCGGAATGATTGCCGCCTTGCGGTTGATGCAGAGCATAATGGTCGGCGGTTCGTCTGTAACGGGGGTAACGGCAGTCATGGTAATACCGTAACGGCCGGATTCTCCATCGGTCGTGATAACGTGTACGCCTGCGGCGCAGGATGCCATGGCATCCCTGAACGGATGCTTGAGTGTGTATGCCGAATCTGTCATTCGTCGTGCTTTTTATTTCAGGTGCTGTTCAATTTTCGACAGCGCCGTCAGCAGCTCTTTGAGTTCGAGCATTTTTTCTTTGGAAAGCACTTGCTCAATGGCATCGTAACGTTCGTCCACTTGCGCGCCGATGGATTCGAAAAGTTTTTCTCCTTCGTTTGTCAGCTTCAAATAGACGCGGCGTTGGTCGTTGGACGGCTTCAGACGCACGACGAGGCCTGCTTTTTCCAAGCGGGTCAAAATGCCGGTCAGGCTGGGGCGCAGGATGCATGCTTGATTGGCAAGGTCTTGAAAGTCCAATGTGCCGTTTTCGGCAAGCAGGCGGATGATTCGCCATTGCTGGTCGGTGATATTGGCTTGGTTCAGAATAGGACGGAATTGGGTCATCAACGCTTCCCGCGCTTGAATCAGGCCGATGTTAATAGACGCATGTTTGGATTGGTTGGGCATGAGGGGTCTCCGTTGTTACCGATAAACAAACCTTTGAAGCGTGGAGGCAGATTTGTAAAGGCTGTATTGTCATTATAAGAGCCCTGTGAAAGCGGCGGATGCGTGGGAGCAAAGTATCAAACCAAAAATCAGATAACATTCCGTAAGTTTGTTTTGATAGTAATGTTCCGTATTTTCTTATGTTTGTATATTAGTCTATTTTTGACATAACCTCAACAAAATCATCAGTTGCGCTGGCAAGGGGCGGTTTATTTTTTCAATAAACGAATATTTACTTCGCAGGGTCATGTACTGCGCAGGATTTGAGTTCTTTATATATTAAAGGATTTAACAGGATAGCATTAATAGAACAGATCCGATATGAAAATTCTGGTGCGCAATCCCCAATAAGTGTTGATTCCTGAGGTAAAGTGAACCATTTTTCCGTTTTTAATCAGGATAATGCTCGGGGTAACGGAAACTTTCCATTTTTGCGCCAAGCGTCCGTCGTTGTCGTTGACCGTAGGAAAGTCGAGATGTTTTTCCGACATATAGGTACGGATATGCTCATCCGCACCGGAGTGCAGGGCAATACCGACAACAGGAATGCCGTCTTCGGCAAGCCGGGAAATAGTAGGCGAGGTATAGGCGCAGATATGGCACCAGTCTCCCCATACATAAAGGACGGCGGTACGGTTTGTACTAAGTAAGGCAGGTGTCAGCGTTTCTCCTGAAAGCAGGTGCAGCGGTTCGGACGACATTTGCACGGGCGGTTCGGGTTTGCGCCACCAATCAGCAACGGCCGATAAGAAGGCGAAAATGACTATTGCCTGTAAAAAGGATAAGGAGAGTGATTTGATGCGTGATGGCAGGCGTTTCATTTTTGAGGGATGAGGAGAGGAAAAAAGGGGATGATACTTTGTTTTGATGCAATATTTCATAAAATTACCTAATGGGTCGTCTGAAAAAACGGATGATGGGAAAGGTATAACTGGATTGATAAAACATTAATTACATCAAACTACATTTTTGATATAATTCGGGTCGCAAACCTTTATCCAACCGTAACAGAGGAAAAACCATGGGCATTAAAGTCGCCATTAACGGATATGGCCGCATCGGCCGCCAAGTATTACGCGCCATCTACGATTACAACCTGCAAGACCAACTTGAAGTCGTCGCTGTCAACGCCAGCGGTAGCCTCGAAACCAACGCCCATCTGACCAAATTCGATACCGTCCACGGCCGCTTTAATGCTGACATTTCCCACGATGCGACCCACCTCATCATCAACGGCCGCAAAATCCCATTCTTCTCCACCCGCAACCCTGCCGAACTGCCCTGGCGCGACTTGGGCGTGGACTTGGTGATGGAATGCACCGGCTCGTTCACCAGCAAATCCAAAGCCAATGTCCATCTTGAAAGCGGCGCGAAAAAAGTGCTGATTTCCGCACCGGGCGAGGCTGATGTTGACGCGACCATCGTCTACGGTGTGAACGACGACGTGATTACCGACGACATGACCGTCATCTCCAATGCTTCCTGCACCACCAACTGCCTCGCCCCCGTTGCCAAAGTATTGAGCGAAAACATCGGCATCGTCAAAGGTGCGATGACCACCATTCACGCCCTGACCAACGACCAAACCGTGACCGACGTGCGCCATAAAGACTTGCGCCGCGCCCGCAGCGGTGTGGAAAACATGATTCCGACCAAAACCGGCGCGGCGAAAGCCGTCGGTTTGGTCTTGCCCGAATTGAAAGGCAAACTCGACGGCCTTGCCATCCGCGTGCCGACCGTCAATGTTTCATTGGTGGACTTGAGCTTCCAAGCCGCGCGCGATACGAGTGTCGAAGAAATCAATGCGCTGATGAAGGCCGCCTCAGAAGAAGGTCGTCTGAAAGGCGTGTTGGGCTACAACACGCTGCCGCTGGTGTCTATGGACTTTAACCACACCACCCAAGCCAGCACCTTTGATGCGACGCTGACCAAAGTAACCGACGGTAATATGGTTAAAGTGTTCGCCTGGTACGACAACGAGTGGGGCTTCAGCTGCCAAATGCTGAACACTGCCCGTCGTATGTTCGGTTTGGAAGTGCGCCCGTTTGAATAAAACGGATTGTCGAAGATGCCAAAAGGTCGTCTGAAAACCATGATTGGATTTTCAGACGACCTTTTTTATTTATCTGCTTGTTTTCGTTCCGGATTGAGCCAATGCCATTGCTCGCGCAATGTTTGTTCCAATGCTTTTTGTTTTTCTTTGGGATTGTTCAGTCCGTGGGTAATACGGTTGTAGTCGAGTGTAACGGACGGATTAGCGACATTGCCCCGTATTTTGATCGGTATGGGTTTGGCGGAAGGATTGAGTGTGTTACGGATAAGTAGGTTCTCGGATAGTTCTTGCGTATTCAGATCGGTGTAGCCGTTGCTGACTATGTGTAAATGTTCGGAAAACAATTCGGTATTGATGTGGTGGCTGATGCCCTTGTCTATTTCGCTATTGAGGGTAAAACGGTGGAAAGGGGTTTGAACATGCTCGCCGCTGGATTGTTGTGCGGAAATACCGTTTTTGAGGATGTTATTTATATCTATACCTTTCCATGCCCCATCCAAAATATTGAGGGTCAGCATCCCTTGTAGGGATTGGATAAGTTGTTTGCGGTTGTTACCCCGTGCTGTCAAATCGATGATGGCATCTCCGTTGCCGCTGAAGCTGTGAAAACCGAACAAATCTTGCAGCAATGGTCGGATTTGTACGTTTTGGGCATCTTGTTGGAGATGGTAGGTAGGCGGAGTTGTGTTTGCCATACTGATACCGCCTTCTGTCTGACCGCCGTAGAGACCCGCTTTAAAATGGCTTAGGGTGATATGTTCTTTGTCGGCATTCAGCAGGGTTTCAATATTGTCCAGTTGCAGGCCGGGTATTTGGATATTGCCGATTTTGATACTGGCATCAATTCTTGGGATTGGGCCGTTGTTGAGGATTGCAGGGTAGCCTGATCCGGAGTTTGCCTGTATATCATCCCAATAGGGGAGCAATGAGAGTTTTTGCAGGGCAATCCCGGCTTCCAAAAGAGGTGTTTGTTCTTCCGTTGGTTGATATTTGAAGACAAGAGCAAGGGGTTGGCGGTCGAATGTGCCTTTGAAATCCCCTTGCCAGTTTTCTTTGCCGTTCCAGTTAAATGAGCCGGTTAATTGGCTGATAAAGCGAGGATTGGGTAGGCGGTTGACCGTATCCTGCAATGTGGTCAGATTGATTGAAGATGATTGCAATCCTTTGTTTTGCTGCCACAGCAGAGGGCCTGTCAGGGTTAAATTGGTCTGATGGACGGCATTTTTGTTGCTGGCGTTGAATTCAAAGTTATCCAATGTGGCAACGCTGGTGCGGATGCTTGCTTTGTCGAGTTTGAATGAGCCGTTCCATTGGCTTTCCGGCTTGCCTGCTGTAAATGCACCATTAAGTGATGGAATATTCAATACATTGTTTTTCAAGGATAAATGGGGAATTTGCGCGGTCAGGTGAAAATTTTGGGTAGGATTATCCGTACGCAGACTGAGGTTGTCTGCTTGTAGGGAGTTGTTTTCAGACGACCACGTCCATGTGCCGCTTCCATCAGCGGACAGTTTGTTTTCTTTTTCAGCAATAGATGCTTCCCAAAGTAAATTGGGAATGTTCCATCCGGTTTCAGAGGCATTAAACACGCCGCTACCCTGCCATTGGATGGGTTGATTTGAGCGGCGCAGGCTGCCGTTGATTTTGAAGGGACGGCCGTCAGCCCCGTTGTTGCGGATGTTTAGATAAAAATTGTCGATAATATGTGTTTGCCCTGCGATGTTCATATGCAGAGAGCTGTTTTCTATAATCAGACGGTTTAAAGAAGTAGGGTGGGAAGGATGTAACAGGTCTTGCAGGTTCCATTTGCCGTCATCGGTGCGCGATAACACGGCATCTGCACCTGTAATAACCCATTTTTCGATGACCGGGTGATCGTTCCACAGGCTGCTCCAGCCCAAACCGATATGGGTCTCTTTGATATGTAAGGCAGTTTGGTTGCTTTGAGGTTGGGTAATGGTAACGTTTTTTAGGGTAACGGTAGGACGGGGAAACCAGCTTCGGCGGATGTCGCTGCTGAAGCGGATATTCCGCCCCGTTCCGCTGAAGGCGTTTTGTACGGAAGCTTCGATTTGTTCGGGGGAAAATAGGGCATAAACCGATGCATACAGGGTGGCTGCGGTGCAAACGAGAAAGATGACCGCAGTTACGGCTGTTTTCAGCCAAAATTTTCCTGAATTAAGCAGAGGATTTTTCATGCGTAAAGGCAATAAGGTAACATGGCTGAAAGTATAACACATGACATTTGGGATGGTATGGATGGGGGATTAAGGGTAAATGTAAGGTGTGAGTGGTAGGCCTTGTGGTGGGACAGGTCGTTTGAAAGCAGTAACGCGTCAAGAGGTAAATCTTATCTTAATAATGTAGTGATAATTTTATGGATAAAATAAAGAAAAGTATCAAAAGTTCTGTGTAATTACTCTAAGACTTTATCAGTCATTGCAGCTGTTTGATTTAGATTTGGCTGTTTCCGATGCTGTATGCTGGTAGAAATCAGTATCAGAAGTATCAATATAGCCTGTAACTAATATTGAGTCCGTATGTGGCTACGGGTGTGAGGGATAGAAGCCTTTACGCGATATTGAAGGATTGGGTGGGTGAATCCTACTTCAGAGCAAAACGTATCTGGGGGAAAATCGGGTACAGTGTGAGTGAAAAACTATCGTTTTCAGAATATTGAAACGTTGGGGTAAGGTTTATGCCAAGATTGTTTCCATCCCTAATCACTCCTAATTCTAACCAAACACCCCCTTAATTCTCCCCGGATACCTGATAATGAGGCATCCGGGCCGCCTTTTAGGCAGCAACAGACATACTTAGCCTGTTGGCGGATTTCAACAGGTTCAAACACATCGCCTTCAGATGGCTTTACGCACTCACTTTGAGCAGCCTGAAATAGGCTGCCTGCGTGTAGCGGAATTTACGGTGCAGCGTACTAAAGCTTTGTTCAACCACATAACGAGTTTTCGATCAATATCGGTTACGCTTCATTTGAGCTTCCGTCTGCGGGTGGTTGCGGTGGTCTCGGAGGTAACGGGTTTTTTGACGATTCAGGTATTGTTCGATCGGGTACCAATCAATCACCTGATCCACCTTCAATAGTGGGAAGCGGTCGATGTGTTTGGCAATCATGGCTTGTGTGGTTTGCTGGAAGAAGGTGCTCATAGAAATCCCCTGAATGTCTTGATGGGAATTTAGGGGATTTTGGGGAATTTTGCAAAGGTCTCAAACCCTGAAAACCTCGTCTGGTAAATGCCGAAGGTACATAAATCACTTGACCGATTACATTGGATTACGTAAAGTATGCGGCGTTCTTTTAAATTGGTATTACCAATTTATTTGATAATTACTCTCAGATTAAGGTTCGATATCTCTCTCGCATCCGACATCATTAGAAAAAATTGATAAACAACGCCGATTTAAGGATTCACCATGGCACTATTCCTCAGCATTTTTCCCATCATCCTGCTGATTTGGCTGATGGTTAAGAAAAACAGTATGCCTTCCTACATCGCGCTGCCGATTACCGCCGCGCTGATTTACGCCATCAAGCTGTTTTATTTCAAAGACGACGCTATGCTGCTCAACGCAACCGCAGCGTCCGGCCTGGTTTCCACACTGACGCCGATTACCGTGATTTTCGGTGCGATCATGTTCAACCGTATGATGGAAACCACCGGTTGTATCGATATTATCCGCAAATGGCTGGCGACCATCAGCCCGAATCCAGTGGCACAGCTGATGATTATCGGCTGGTCGTTCGCCTTTATGATTGAGGGTGCATCCGGCTTCGGTACGCCTGCTGCGATTGCCGCCCCGATTCTGATGAGTCTGGGTTTCAACCCGTTGAAAGTGGCGATTTTTACGCTGGTTATGAACTCCGTGCCGGTATCTTTCGGCGCGGTGGGTACGCCGACTTGGTTCGGTTTCGCACCATTAAACCTGAGTCCTGAAAACATCTTGGCTATCGGCAGACAAACCGGCGTGATGCACTTCTTCGCAGGTTTCGTCATTCCCGTCATCGGCTTGAGCTTCATCGTGCCTTGGTCTGAAATCCGTAAAAACTTAGGCTTCATCGGCATCGCCGTCTTCTCTTGTACCATTCCTTATGTCGCATTAGCGATGGTTAACGAAGAATTCCCATCACTCGTTGCCGGCGCAATCGGCCTGATGGTATCCGTATTCGCAGCCAACCACGGCTGGGGCTTAAGCAAAGACCATCCGAAAGACCCGAATGCCGAAAAAGTACCTTTCGCCCAAGTCGCCAAAGCACTTGCCCCTCTGGGTATGCTGATCGGTATGCTGGTCGTTACCCGTATCAAACAGCTCGGCATTAAAGGCCTACTGACCAGCAAAGAAGAATGGTTCAGCTTCCAACTGCCGTTTGATTTGAGCAAAATCACCGTCAGCGACTCTTTGACCATTACCTTCGGCAATATTTTCGGACAAGGCGTCAATGCGTCATACCAAACTCTCTACGTTCCCGCATGGATTCCGTTTGTCTTTACCGTTTGGATTTGTATCCTGCTTTATAAAACCAAATTCAAAGACGCCTGGGCTTTCTACGCTGCAACGTTCAACCAAACCAAAAAACCGCTGCTTGCCTTGATGGGCGCGCTGATTATGGTTCAACTGATGATGGTTGGCGGCGACGACTCCATGGTGAAAATCATCGGTAAAGAGTTTGCCGCGATGGCAGGCGAACACTGGGTTTACTTCTCCCCTTACCTTGGCGCTATCGGTGCATTCTTCTCCGGTTCGAACACCGTATCCAACCTGACATTCGGCCCGATTCAGCAACAAATCGCCCTTGATACCGGCCTGTCCGTGACCCTCATCCTCGCCCTGCAATCCGTCGGCGGCGCAATGGGCAACATGGTCTGCATCAACAACATCATCGCCGTATGTACCGTACTGGACGTGAAAAACGCCGAAGGTGCGATTATCAAGAAAACCGTCATCCCCATGGCGATTTACGGTGTGATTGCTGTCGCCATAGCAATTATTTTCTTCCCTCTAAGGTAAGAACCTTGTAACGTAAAAGGTCGTCTGAAAAATGTTCAGACGACCTTTTTCTTTTGTCCTTCCGGTACGATGTTTTGTTACAATATTCATAACCATACCGATAAGCACAAGCTGCAATCCAAGGAGAAAACATGAAAACCGCTATTGTCGATTACGGCATGGGCAACCTGCATTCCGTCCTCAAATCCGTACAGGCCGCGCAAGCCTTGTCGGGCAAAGCCGGTGAAGTTTATCTGACCGACCGCCCCGAAGACATCCTCGCTGCCGACAAAATCATTTTTCCCGGTCAGGGTGCGATGCCCGACTGTATGGCTGCATTGAGGCAAAGCGGTTTGGGCGAGGCAGTGGAAGATGGATTGAAAAACAAACCGTTTTTCGGCATCTGCGTCGGCGCGCAATTATTGTTCGAACACAGCGAAGAAGGCGATACCGCCGGACTGGGTTGGTTTAAAGGCAGGGTCAAACGCTTCTCCGCCAATCAAACCGATGAACACGGAGGTCGTCTGAAAGTGCCGCACATGGGCTGGAACACAGTACGCCAAACCCGCCCGCACCCGCTGTTTAAAGACATCGGACAAGAAACGCGCTTTTACTTTGTCCACAGTTACTACTTCGCTCCCGAAGACCCCGAAACCGTCCTTGCTACCAGCGAATATCCTAACGAATTTGCCTGCATCGTCGGCAAAGACAATGTGTTCGCCACCCAGTTCCACACGGAAAAAAGCCACGATGCAGGATTGTTGCTGTTACGCAATTTTTTGGACTGGACAGTTTGAAAAGGCTTGCACTTTGATTTTTATAAATTAATCAGGTCGTCTGAAAAGGATTTTCAAGCAATTTTAATCAGGATTTCGTATCACTGTTATCTTAAATTATTCAAATATGCTAAAACTCGATAATTTGTGTAAAATACACTCCGCATAAGGATAGGACTCCCATGCTGCTGATTCCCGCAATCGATTTAAAAGAAGGCCGCTGCGTGCGCCTGAAACAAGGTTTGATGGAGCAGGCGACGGTGTTTTCCGACTCGCCCGCCGAAACTGCGCTGCATTGGTTCAAACAAGGCGCGCGCCGTTTGCATTTGGTGGATTTGAACGGTGCATTTGCCGGCGTTCCGCAAAATTTCCCCGCCATCAAGGACATCCTCGCTGCCGTTGCCAAAGACATTCCCGTACAGCTAGGCGGCGGAGTACGCGACCTGGAAACCATTGAAAAATATTTGGATTTGGGATTGAACGACGTCATTATCGGTACGGCGGCGGTAAAAAATCCCGACTTCGTGCGCGAGGCGTGCAAAACGTTTCCGGGGCAGATTATTGTCGGGTTGGATGCCAAAGACGGTATGGTGGCGATAGACGGCTGGGCGACCGTAACCGAGCATCATGTGATTGATTTGGCGAAACGTTTTGAAGACGACGGCGTCAACAGCATTATTTACACCGACATCGGCCGCGACGGCATGATGAGCGGCGTGAACATCGACGCAACCGTCAAACTGGCGCAAGCCGTTGCCATTCCGGTTATCGCGTCGGGCGGATTGACCAATTTGGACGACATCCGTGCTTTGTGTGCCGTTGAGAAACACGGCGTGGCGGGTGCGATTACCGGTCGTGCGATTTACGAGGGCAGTATTGATTTTGCCCAAGCGCAGCAGTTGGCGGATTCGCTGGCATAAGTTGGTGTAGCGAAACTCGCTGCGCTCGTTTTGGCGAAACTCGTTGCACTCGTTTTCAGACGACCTTATTTAAAAACAACCATCCAGGTCCTCTGAAATGACCTTATGTTTTCTTACTCACTTGTCCCGCCGTTTTCAAACAATATAGCGGGGCGAAGATACACAATACTCGGTTGAACCTGTTTGCTTTCATTGTTGTCCTGTCTGCACAGGCAGGACAAAAGACGGGTTCGTCCATTTTTCTTCACAATAAAAGGCGGCTGACCGCCGAATATTGTTTGGGACTCACCATCCCACACTCACTAGTTTTATTTACTTTTCAAGGGGTATTTCATGTTTGAAGCATTTATTTTGGGCTTTTGGATTATCTGGTCGTCTGGCCGCAACGTACGCGCCGTCAGCGAAGGTTTGGGATTTACCATTATCGCCATCCTCGTCCGCCAGCTTTCCGCGTTCGATATGCCGATGATCGACACCTATTGGATGGTGTTTAACGGCGCGTTATGGGCATTTGCCAGCACAGTGTTTTATATCGTCGGACGCTTCAGCGGCAGCTTTATGACTTCCTGCGTATTCGCCGCCATTGCAGGCGTCGGCTATTTCCAACTGCTCCAACACCTGCCCAAATGGGTGCACAACTGGCTGGCGTAACACCTGCCTTGCCGGTATCAATGATTTGTAAGGTCGTCTGAAACGGATTGTCCGTTTGGGTGGAATCCGTTGTATGGGTTTTAGCGAAACCCGCTGCACCCACTTTCAGACGACCTCATTCCTAGTTTTGGAAAGGCATTCAAAATGGCACTGGCAAAACGCATCATCCCCTGTCTCGACGTCAAAGACGGCCGCGTCGTCAAAGGTGTGAATTTCCTCGGCCTGCGCGATGCGGGCAATCCCGTCGATGTCGCCAAACGCTACAACGACGAAGGTGCGGACGAGCTGACCTTCCTCGACATCACTGCCTCCTCCGACAACCGCGACACCATTTTGCATGTCATCGAAGACGTTGCCTCACAAGTTTTCATTCCGCTGACCGTCGGCGGCGGCGTACGCACCGTAGCCGACATCCGCCGCCTGCTCAATGCCGGTGCGGACAAAGCCAGCATCAACACCGCTGCCGTTACCAATCCCGATTTAGTCAACGAAGCCGCCGGATTTTTCGGTTCGCAAGCCATCGTCGTCGCCGTCGATGCCAAAGCCGTCAATCCCGAAAACACCCGCTGGGAAATCTTCACCCACGGCGGGCGCACGCCGACCGGCTTGGACGCAGTCGAATGGGCGGTTGAAATGCAGCGGCGCGGCGCAGGCGAGATCCTGCTCACCAGCATGGACAGGGACGGCACGAAACAAGGCTTCAACCTGCCGCTGACCCGCGCTGTCAGCGAAGCAGTCGACATTCCCGTCATCGCCTCCGGCGGTGTCGGCAATGTTCAGCATCTGATTGACGGCATCAAAGAAGGCAAAGCAGATGCCGTGCTTGCCGCCAGTATTTTCCATTTCGGCGAAGTCAGTATCCGCAATGCGAAGCTCGCCATGCGCGAAGCCGGAATCGAAGTGCGGCTGTGAGTTGAACTTGATTGACTCAAGGTCGTCTGAAAACGAGCGCAGCGAGTTTCGCTAAAATGAGTGAAACGAGTTTCGTCAAAATAAATAAGGATGCCGAATATGGATAACAGCCTGCTTGAAGCCGTCAAATTCGACGAAAAAGGCTTGGTCTGCGCCATCGCCCAAGATAGGCAGACCCGCCGCGTATTGATGGTCGCATGGATGAACGCCGAGGCGCTGCAAAAAACCGTAGAAACCGGTTTCGCCCACTATTACAGCCGCTCGCGCCAAAAACAATGGATGAAAGGCGAAGAATCGGGGCACACGCAAAAGGTGTACGAATTGCGCCTCGACTGCGACGGCGACGCCATCGTGATGCTGATAGACCAAAATGGCGGCATCGCCTGCCATACGGGACGCGAAAGCTGTTTCTACAAAGTCTGGGAAGACGGCGCATGGCAGACGGTTGATGCCGTGTTGAAAGACGAAGAAGCCATTTATGGGCATACGCATCCTTAGAGGTCGTCTGAAAACGAGCGCAGCGAGTTTCGCTAAAAATCGGGTTGATGATTGTTTGTTGTCAGAACAATCGCCCGAAATCCGGCAAACCTATGCCTTATCCGAATAATCCTTATCCTTCAAAGCCGAAAATCCCATGACCGACACCATCCTCACCCAAATCCAAAATACCATCGACTCCCGCAAAGGCGGTGATCCCGAAGCTTCCTACGTTGCCCAGCTTCTGCACAAAGGCGAAGACAAAATCCTCAAAAAAGTCATCGAAGAAGCGGGCGAAGTCCTGATGGCGTCGAAAGACGGCGGCGGCGAACACCTCGTTTACGAAGTTGCCGACTTATGGTTTCACACCGTGGTTCTCTTGGCGCACCACGGTTTGCGTGCCGAAGATGTCGTCAACGAGCTTGCGCGCCGTCAAGGTTTATCAGGCTTAGCGGAAAAAGCCTCTCGCAAAGAGTCTTGAATTTATATTACAATCCGACCTTATTCGTTTTTCTGCCGTCTGTTTGACGAAACGCGCTGCACTCGTTTTAGCGAAACTCTATTCTCTCGTTTTAGCGAAACTC
This sequence comes from Neisseria sp. HMSC03D10, assembly GCF_001807625.1. NCBI lineage: Bacteria > Pseudomonadati > Pseudomonadota > Betaproteobacteria > Neisseriales > Neisseriaceae > Neisseria > Neisseria sp. HMSC03D10. The sequence continues at coordinate 80,510 of NZ_KV789517.1, read as the reverse complement.
GTTGTACTCGTTTTAGCGAAACTCGCTGCGCTCGTTTTAGCGAAACTCGCTGCGCTCGTTTTCAGACGACCTCGGAGCCATTATGGACAACTGTATTTTCTGTAAAATCGCCGCCAAAGACATTCCGGCGCAAACCGTGTACGAAGACGACGAGATGTTGTGCTTCAAAGACATCCGCCCCGCCGCGCCGGTTCATCTGCTGCTGATTCCGAAAGTCCATTTCGACTCGCTGGCACACGCCGCGCCCGAACATCAAACCCTCTTGGGCAAAATGATGTTGAAAGTCCCTCAAATCGCCGAAGCGGCAGGTTTGACCGACGGCTTCAAAACCCTGATCAATACAGGCAAAGGCGGCGGGCAGGAAGTGTTCCACCTGCATATCCACATCATGGGTACGCCTGCGTAAACCAACATTCCCACCATCCATTTTCAACTATATCAAGGATTTATTATGGGTAGCTTCTCTCTGTGGCACTGGATTATCGTATTAATCATCGTTGTTTTGGTTTTCGGTACCAAAAAACTGCGCAACGTCGGTAAAGACCTCGGCGGAGCCGTGCATGACTTCAAACAAGGCCTGAACGAAGGTACCGACGGCAAAGATGCCAAAAAAGACGAAGTCATCGAACACAAAAAAGACGAAGACAAAGCATAATCTATGTTTGATTTCGGTTTGGGCGAGCTGCTTTTAGTCGGCATCGTCGCCCTGATTGTACTCGGCCCCGAGCGTTTGCCCGAAGCCGCCCGCGCCGCCGGACGGCTCATCGGCAAGCTGCAACGCCTCGTCAGCAGCGTCAAGCAGGAATTCAACACCCAAGTCGAATTGGAAGAGCTGCGCAAAGCCAAACAGGAATTTGAAGCCGCCGCCGCACAAGTGCGCGACAGCCTCAAAGAAACCGGTACGGATATGCAGGACAACCTGCACGACATTTCCGACGGACTCAAACCTTGGGAACGCCTGCCGGCGCAACGCACGCCTGCCGATTTCGGTTTGGATGAACACGGCAACCCGCTTCCTTCATTAAGCACGGAAGTTTCAGACGACCCGGCTGTTTCCACGTCGTCTGAAAACGCTCTGCCGCAAGCAGACACTACGACAGATGCCGTCGAAACCGACATGCCTGCAGAATCCGAACAAGACCGCGCATGGCGCGAATACCTGACCGGCAGCGCCGCTCCGGTTTCCAATGCCGTAGAAGTCAGCTATATCGACACTTCCGCAGACGCGCCCGTGCTGCATATCACTTCCCTCAAAAAACAAGCGATGAACCGCAAGCGCGACCTGCGTCCGAAATTTCATGCCAAACCCAAACTTCGCGTCCGTAAAAAGTGAGTAAACCGGTGTCCGAACCTCAAAACGAACAACCCGTCCAACCTCTTATCGAACACCTTATCGAGCTGCGCCGCCGCCTGATGTGGATCGTCATCGGCATCGTCGTCTGCTTTCTCGGCATGATGCCGTTTGCCCAGCAGCTTTATACCTTCGTTGCCGAACCATTGATGGTGAACCTTCCCAAAGACACCAGCATGATTGCCACCGACGTCATCGCGCCGTTTTTTGTACCGGTGAAAGTGACACTGATGGCGGCATTCCTCGTTTCCCTGCCGCACACGCTCTATCAAATCTGGGCATTCGTTGCGCCCGCCCTCTACCAAAACGAAAAACGACTGATTACCCCGCTCGTCCTCTCCAGCGTCAGCCTGTTTTTTGTCGGCATGGCGTTTGCCTACTACCTCGTTTTCCCGGTCATCTTTAAATTCCTCGCGGGCATCACCCCCGTCGGTGTCAACATGGCGACCGACATCGACAAATACCTGTCCTTTATTTTGGGCATGTTCGTCGCATTCGGCACGACTTTCGAAGTCCCCGTCGTCGTCGTCCTGCTTGCCAAAATCGGCGTCGTAACCACCGAACAACTCAAAAACGCACGACCCTACGTCATTGTCGGCGCATTCGTCGTTGCCGCCATCATTACCCCGCCGGACGTGATTTCCCAAACCCTGCTTGCCGTACCGCTTATCTTGCTTTACGAAGCAGGTATCTGGTGCAGCCGCTTTGCCAAACCCAAATCGGACAAAACCGACGAACACTCGCCCCTTCCGCCCGCAGAAACTTAAATCAGCCTGCAATGGAGAGCGTAAATATTAAAAGGTCGTCTGAATTGTTTCAGACGACCTTTACTACGTTTAACGAAGTGCTAAATGACTGCTAATTTTGCCGTGTTTAAATACACCCATCAAAACCCCAATGACACATTTCGAAAGGAAGTCGAACATGAAAAAATTATTATTGACCGCCATCGTCGCTTTGTCCGCTGCTGTCGCAGGTGCCAACGATTACATCGAACACCAAATTTACAGCGACAGAAATTTTGAACAAAACCGTACTAAAGCCATCAGAATGCTTGAGCAACGCGGCTATCGCGTTCACGACATCGACGCCGACGACTATCGCGGCAGACCTGTATTGGACGTAGAAGCCTACAAAGGCGGACGCGAATACGACATCAAATTGTCTTACCCCGACTTGAGAATCATCAAAGAGCGTATCGACTACTGATAAACGATGCGTTACAACTGCCGCAAACTGCCCGTTTGGCGGCAGTTTTTGTTGAAGGGAAACTTGGATTGCCGACTTTATCATTACAAACATGATTATCCCAAGAAGTGTAATGTTTTTATCGATAATGTATGACGTTGTGTAAATTCCCCGAATCAGAGGAACTAAAAAACGCTTTTCCCTTTCCATTTAAATTGATTTACTCAAACGGAGGATAAACATGGATTTCCACGATAAAAATAAAAAAGGGCAAGAGCCGCAAAATATGGTTTCTAACTGGGAGAAACCTTTCGAACGCCCCGACCCCGATGCGCCGCAGCCTGTTTCCGAAGTTTGGGAAGATTCAGAAGAAGCGTTTGATAAAGCTAAAGAAACCTTAAAAACTGAAGAAGCTGTAAACATTGAAGAAGCCGTGAAAGCTGAAGAAACTTTAAAAGTTGAAGAAGCTTCGGAGTCTGAAACGGCAGACCATCAACAAAACAGCAATGCCGAAGAGGCCGTGACGGATAACATCATCTTTGAAGACATTGAGACGTCGTCTGAAAAGCCCAAAAAGAAAAAGAAAGACAAAAAGGACAAGGCGAAGAAGAAAAAACAAGCCGCCGATGTGCCGCCTTCCGATCTTTTGGGTACAAACAAAGGCGTGGAAACCATGTTCCGCAACGCCGTGCGTTCGGAGATGGAGCTGCTCGCGCTGGCGGCGACCAAGGCGAACATTATGATTTCACTCAACGGTTTTATCGTGTCTGCGCTGATGATTTCGGGCGCATTTATTTTCTCATCGTCGCCTGAATTTCTGATTCCGGCGAGTACGTTTATGATTACTGCCGCCGCGTCCATCGTGTTCGCGCTGCTGTCCGCTTCGCCCGAACGTATCGGCAAAATGCAGGCGGCGCGCGCTTGGGTTAAGGATTTCTTCCGCGGGCGCGCCAAACTGCGTGATTTGAGAACCCGCCTCAGCAGCACCCAAACGCGCTTTTTCAGCGGCAGCCAGCCCAATATCCTGATTTACGAAGACCGTGTGAAGGTGCAAAAAGACCAATATTGGGAAATGATGCAGGAGATTATGGGCGACCGCAAACAAGTCTATCAAAAGATGAGTGATCATCTTTACTGGCTGGGCCTGCTGGCGGACAAACAGTTCAAATACATCAACTTGTCTTATGCCGTATTCCGTTGGGGGCTTTTGGCTTCGCTGGCGGCGTTTATCGGCGTGAAGACGCTGCCTTCGCTGCTGACCCAACCCGCCAACAATGCGGCAGAGCTGCGCTCTTTGGGTATTAATATGTTCAACGGCGTGTACGAGCCATCTGCCGTGCAACAGCTTCCCGACGGCAAACTGCTGATTGCCGAAGACGAACCGAACCACGCATTCAGCATCGTCAGCATCGATCCGTCCGGCAGATTTATCGAAGACGAAGCCTTGGATACGCGCGTGATTACCGGCTTCAAACGCCGCCTGAGCGACTTGGAAGCATTGGCGCGCGACGATGAAGGCTTTATCTACGCGCTCACTTCGCACTCGCGTACCCGCAAAGGCAACCGTTCGCCTGACCGAGAACACCTGATGCGCTTTAAAATCCAAGACGGCAATGTGTTGGGACTGACCAGCTACGACAATCTGACGCAGGTTTTGGAAACCGACCACAAATTGCACGACCTCATCCGCGAACGCACCAAAGCCGAAGTTTCCTTTGAAGAAATCAATATCGAAGGCATGGCGTTCGACCCTGTGAAGAAACGCCTCGTCTTGGGCTTCCGTGATCCTGAGTTCAACAATATGGCGCTGGTGGCATTCATCAGCAATCCGAAAGACGTGTTCGAGCGCAACGCCAAGCCTGAGTTTGACGAAGTCGCCATCCTCGACATCGACGGCGGCGGTATCCGTTCCATCAACTACGACCCGGTGTTGAAAAACTACGTCATCGCCAACGAAGTGAAGGACGAAAACGGGCAGAAATTCTCACAACTGTGGACTTGGAGCGGCAACCCGACCGACGAACCGCAAAAAATCTCCCTGCCCAACCTGCAACACATCACCAACGTCGAAGCCGTCGATTCGATTACGGTCAACGGCAAGCTGCAGATGATTCTGATGGGCGACGAAGGCAACGCTTCGCAGAAAATTACTGCCAAGTATATGTTGGTGGATTACAGCCAGTTCGGTAAACAGTAATTTTAAAGCTGATCAAAGGTCGTCTGAAACTGAGGGTTAAGGTTTCAGACGACCTTTTATATTTGTGGCTTTGGGTTGTTGGTTGGAGGAGGAATGATTGCCGTTTGTCCTATGCTTTTTAATTTTTTTAGCAAGATTTTTTGTTAACTCATGAAGAAAAATTCGATTTAAGTCAAAAAAAATAACTGCATTTTTCTCTTTCTGTTGTTTTTTGGTCAATATTAAATTGAAGGCAAAAGTTGAGGAGGAGGTAATAAGGGGGATTAAAACAAAAATAAATTTCAAACATTTATGCTTATTGAGTTGATATTTTTTGTGAGATTTTTGAGGGTGAATTCTACTAAATAGATATTTACGGAATAAATTGTTACTAATTGTTAAATATTCCTGGTGATTTGCCGATTATCCTGATATTATACCGTTCATCATAAATATACCGATTATCTTCGATAAGAGCCATTTATCGAGGAAGTGTTTCCGGATTTATCTGGTTTTTTGTGGAGTCACATCATGACGACTGTTGCTATCGATATTCAACCTCAATTCCGCTTTACCTGCATGGCAGCCAATGCCAACCATTTCCTGCATCAGCCGGAAAATATGGTTAAAGAATTAAACCGCCAAGCATCTATTGCAGATAAGCGTATTTTGGTTGAGAACGTCAATATCGATCCGGAGAGTATTTGCGCCGCAGTCGTTAAACGCAACGGAATTATGTTTGCGCGGGAAGGTGGCTATTTCAGCCAGTGTGCAGGCGGTTGCCGTGGTGCAAATTTGCTGGATGGTTTGCCGGCATCTGCTGATTATGACCATGTAATCGAATTAGGCGGGGAGAATGGTTTTGGTGCATGCTTCCATGATGATAATGAAGCCCGCAGCACCGGTTTGATTGAATGGCTTTATGCAGAAAAAGCAGATACTGTCATTATCGGCGGTTTGGCAACGGAAGAAGCAATCAGCCGTACCGCCGAACAATTATTGTGGTACAACGACAGCCTGCACATTATCGTCAATCTTGCCGCATGCCATGGCTATGCACCTGAAAGTACCATTCAGGCTGTCTATAAAATGCGTAAATCCGGTATCTCTGTTGTCAGCAACGCCGAAGAGATTCCCGAACAAATGCTCCGTTATGCTAACGAAGCTTGGTTTAAAGTGTCGTAACCTCTTGCTATCACTCCCAGCTGCAAGAGTTTTTCAGGTCGCTTTTAGCGGCCTGTTTTTTTGAATTATATGGTATGCATGAGAAAAGGTCGTCTGAAAGTGTAATTTTTGTTTTCAGGCGACTTGAGGCAAGGTATTTATGGATAAAATATACGGCGATAAAAGCCAAGCGATCCTTGTCTCTATAATATTTTATGATACAATATACCTCTTCTCTTGAGGGTCTGTAGCTCAGGGGTTAGAGCAGGGGACTCATAATCCCTTGGTCGTGGGTTCGAACCCCACCGGACCCACCAATTACCGAAGCCCGGACAAATGTCCGGGCTTTTTCTTTTGTGCTTTTTATCATGGTAGTGTTCGTTTGAAATAAAATATCAAAATTGCCTATTTTTTGTATTTATGTTTATCTAAAAAACAAAATCTCAGATTTTTTATTCAAAATTGTCTTTTTAAGCGCACCTTATGTGCGAAATTTTGAAGCAGGCCATTATGGTTGTGCTATATGCAGTTACGCTTTGTTACAATGCGGTCTCTTCACATTTCTTAATACAATAATCATGAATCATTCGGTTTCTTGGTCGTCCAAACTTGGTTTTGTGCTTGCTGCGGCAGGTTCGGCAATCGGCTTGGGTGCAATTTGGAAATTCCCGTACACCGCGGGGACAAACGGTGGGGCGGTGTTTTTCCTGCTGTTTTTGCTTTTTACGATTTTGGTGGCATTACCTGTGCAGCTTGCCGAGTTTTATATCGGCAGGACGGGCGGTAAAAATGCCATCGATTCTTTCAAGACCCTGCGCCCGGGTTCGCAATGGCCGTGGGTGGGGCGTATGGGGGTGGCAGCCTGCTTTATCTTGCTGTCTTTTTACAGTGTCGTCGGTGGCTGGGTGTTGAACTACGTTGTCCATAGCTTTACCGGAGAAATCCATGCGGGTGCGGATTTTGAGGCATTATTCGGTGCGACCATTTCCAGTCCTGTAGGGTCGTTGTTTTATCAAGGGCTGTTCATGTTGATTACCATTTGGGTGGTTCAAGGCGGTGTGTCCGACGGGATTGAAAAAGCAAACCGTTACCTGATGCCGGGCCTGTTCGTCCTGTTTATTGTTTTGGCTGTCCGTTCATTGACGCTGCCCGGGGCGATGGAAGGAGTATCTTTCCTGCTGAAACCCGACTGGTCGCATTTGAAGCCGCAAACCATGCTTACGGCTTTGGGTCAGGCATTTTTTGCGTTAAGTATCGGCGTGTCTGCGATGATTACTTATGCGTCTTATTTGGGTAAAGACCAAGATATGTTCCGTTCAGGCAATATCATTATGTGGATGAACCTTTTGGTTTCTCTGCTGGCTGGGCTGGTTATTTTTCCGGCGGTATTTGCTTTCGGATTCGAACCAAGTCAGGGGCCGGGTTTGATTTTTGTTGTTTTGCCTGCCGTGTTCATGAAAATGCCGTTGGGGCAGATTTTGTTTGCCGTCTTTATGCTGTTGGTGGTGTTTGCGACGCTGACTTCGGCGTTTTCGATGTTGGAAACCGTGATTGCCGCTACGATTCGTCAGGATGAGCGTAAACGCAGCCGCCATACTTGGTTGATTGGTACGGCAATTTTTATTGTCGGTATTCCCTCCGCCTTGTCTTTCGGCGTTTGGGGTGAGTTTAAAATCTTCGGAAAAACCGTTTTCGATTTGTGGGACTACCTGATTTCGGCAGTCATTATGCCGATTGGCGCATTGAGCGTTGCCGTGTTTACTGCGTGGATTCAGGATAGGGAGTCCGTATTGGTGAATGCCGGTGCAGGCAGCAGCGTTCCCCAAACCATTATCCGTCTTTGGCTGATGGTGTTGCGCTATGTTGCACCTTTGGCGATTGTTGTTGTATTTATCAATTCTCTAGGCTTGATTTAAAAACTGTCCGGAAATGGCAAAGGTCGTCTGAAAATCTTGGTTCGAGGTTTTCAGACGACCTTTTTACTTTTAAGTTTTGTTGTATTCGGGAGAAACTGCTTTTTTGCCAAATACGACCTTCAGGCTAGGGTTTCGATGCGGTTGTCGGGCATGACCAGCCAGACTTTTGTCTGTTTGGCTCGGGCGGCGGTACGGATGGCGGCTTCGTCCATGATGGAGAATGCGGTGGAGAAGGCATCGGCAACGGCGGCAGTCGGCGCCATGACGCTGACGCTGCGGTAGCGCGGTGTGGCAGTACCGGTGCGCGGGTCGAAGAGGTGGGTGAACTTGCCGGCTTCGTCCATCACGGTACCGTAGCCGCCTGAGGTGGCGAAGGCTTGGTTTTGCATGGGGATGGTCAGGAGGGTGGCTTCTTCGTTTTGGGGATTGCGGATGCCGACGTTCCATGTGCGTTGGTTGTCGGTGTCGAAGCCGCGGATTTCGCCCATATCGACGAGAGCTTGGCGGATGCCGTGTTGTTGCAGCAGGGCGGTGACTTTGTCGGTGATGTAGCCTTGGGCGATGCCGTTGAGGGATAAGCCCATGCCTTTTTGTTCGAAGAGGATGGCTTTTTGGTCGAAGACGACGTGTTTGAAGCCGACGAGTTTGAGGGTGCGCCGGATGTCCGGTTCGGACGGCGGGGTTTCGGCACGCGGGTTGCGGCGGAAATGGTCTGCATAAAGGTTCCACAACACTTGGACGGTGGGGTCGAACGCGCCGTCTGTCAGGGCATGGATGTCGCGGCAAATGCTCAACAGGGCGAGGAAATCAGGCGGCGGATTGTTCAGACGACCTTCTTTGTTCAGTCGGTTGATCAGGCTGTCTTCTCGGTAGAGGCTGAAGATTTTTTCAAGGCGGGCGACTTCTGCGAGGACTTTGTTGACGAGGATTTCGGCTTCTTTGCGGTCAACGCCGAAGAGGCGGAGCTCGGCGCCGGAACCCAGCGCGATGCCTTTCCAAATGACGGGTTCGCCGGTAGTTGGTAACGGGGTAGGGCGGTTGCGGTTCAGGAGGAAGGGCGCGGCTGCTCCGGCGGCAGTCAGGGCGGCGATGGCGAAAAAACGGCGGCGGGTGAGCGGGATGTTCATGGGTTGGGATGGGTCGTCTGAAAAAGGGACGGATTGTTGGAAGACTGGGAAAACCGGTTTATCTGGGCTTGCGTTTGAAGACGATGGGAAGGCTTTTTAGGAGCGCCGTCATTTCCGCATAGGATTTTATGGTTACGGAAAGGGCGGCGGGCGACGGCTGAGGCTTGATTTACGTTTTGGCAGAACTTGTTTTCCCGCCATCAAGCCTGCCTTCACGCTTTGGCACCAAGCGTCAACCGTTCCATCAATCGCCCATTGCCGCCAGAAGCTCAGCCTGATGTTCGGCAATCAGGGCGTTGGTGATTTCTTCCAAGTCGCCGTCCATCACAAAATCCAGCTTGTGCAGGGTAAGGTTGATGCGGTGGTCGGTCACGCGGCCTTGCGGGTAGTTGTAGGTGCGGATGCGCTCGCTGCGGTCGCCGCTGCCGATAAGGGATTTGCGTTCGGCGGCTTCTTTGGCTTGGGCTTCGCGTTTTTGCGCGTCGTTCAAGCGGGCGGCGAGGACTTTCATCGCCTGCGCTTTGTTGGCGTGTTGGCTGCGGCCGTCTTGGCATTCGACCACCATGCCTGTGGGCAGGTGGGTGATGCGGACGGCGGAGTCGGTTTTGTTGATGTGCTGACCGCCCGCGCCGGATGCACGGAAGGTGTCGATGCGCAGGTCGGCGGGGTTCAACTCGATGTCTTCCAGTTCATCCGCTTCGGGCATGACGGCGACGGTGCAGGCGGAAGTATGGATACGGCCTTGGCTTTCGGTGGCAGGGACGCGCTGTACGCGGTGGCCGCCCGATTCAAATTTCAGACGACTGTACGCGCCCAAGCCGACGATGCGGGCGATGACTTCTTTATAGCCGCCCAACTCGCTTTCGTTGGCGGAGACGATTTCAACCTGCCAGCGGTTGCGCTCGGCGTAACGGCTGTACATACGCAGCAAATCGCCGGCAAACAGCGCGGCTTCGTCGCCGCCCGTTCCAGCGCGCACCTCGATGAAGATGTTTTTGTCGTCGTCGGCATCTTTGGGCAGCAGCAGTTTTTGCAGTTCGGTATCGAGCGTGTCGATTTTAGCTTTTGCCACTTCGATTTCTTCGGCGGCAAAGTCTTTCATTTCGGGGTCGGACAGCATTTCTTCGGCATCCGCCAAGTCGCTTTGAGCCAACTGATAGTTTTGGAATACTTCGACCACGGGCGTCAATTCGGCGTGTTCGCGCGTGAGCTTGCGGTAGTTGTCCATATCGGACGTGGCTTCGGGCTGTCCGAGAAGGTGGGTGACTTCTTCCAGTCGGTCGCTGAGTTGTTGTAGTTTTTCTAAGATAGACGGCTTCATAATTCTTCCATAACAAATGCCGTCGGGAGTCGTCCGCGACGGCGCGAGGAGGCGTTATTATAATGGGTTTGGTTGGAAATTCAAAAGGATATGACTGGAAAGGTCGTCTGAAAACTTTTCAGACGACCTT
>NZ_KV789517.1:58983-70117 GCF_001807625.1 Neisseria sp. HMSC03D10 | reverse complement strand
AGGTCGTCTGAAAACTTTTCAGACGACCTTTTGATGGTTTAACGTTTGTCCAATTTCCGCGCCAATGCGTTGCCGATGCTTTGAATCAGGATAACGAGCAGCACGAGGATGGCGACGATGAAGATGATGACTTCGGTTTGGTAGCGGTAGTAGCCGTAGCGGATGGCGAGGTCGCCCAAGCCGCCGCCGCCTATCATGCCTGCCGCCGCGCTGTATGAGAGCAGACCGATGGCGAGGACGGTGATGCTGGAAACCATGCCCGCGCGCGCTTCGTTCAAGAGGACTTTGCGGACGATGGCAAGCGGCGATGCGCCCATGGCGGTGGCGGCTTCAATCACGCCTTTGGGGACTTCGCGCAGGTTTTGTTCCACCAGTCGGGCAAAGTAAAACAGGCCGGACACGCTCAATACCAGCGAGGCGGCAATCGGGCCGATGGTGCTGCCGACGATGGCGCGGGTTGCGGGTATCATGGCAATCATCAGGATGACGAAGGGGAAGGCGCGCATCAGGTTGACTAAGTTGTCAAACAGGAAATTCACCGGCTTGTTGTAATGAAGCTGGCGGTTGGAAGTTACGAAAAGCAAGACGCCCAAGAGCGTGCCGAAGATGACGGCGATCGTGGTGGACAGCCCGACCATAACGAAGGTTTCGCCCAAAGCGCGGACGATTTCGTCTTTCATGCCGACGATGGTGGAAACGGCTTGTTCGAATGTTAAGTCTGCCATATCAGTCCTCCCGAATCAGTTCGCGCCCGATTTCGGATTGGGCGTGGATTTGGTTGCCGCGTACTTCGACGATTTCCACCACTTTTCCTTTATCCAAAAGGGCAGCGCGGTCGCACAGGCGGCGGATGACGCTCATTTCGTGGGTTACGATGACGATGGTAACGTTGAATCGCTTGTTGATGTCTTCCAAACATTCCAAGACGCTGCGCGTGGTGGCGGGGTCGAGGGCGGAAGTGGGTTCGTCGGCGAGGATGACTTGGGGTTTGGGCGCGAGCGCGCGGGCGATGCCGACGCGCTGTTTTTGTCCGCCGGAAAGCTGGGCGGGGTAGTGGTCGGCGCGTTCGGTCAAGCCGACGATTTCAAGACATTCTTTGACACGCTCTTTGATTTTTTCAGACGACCATCCGGCAATTTCCAAAGGAAAGGCAACATTGTCGGCGACGGTGCGGTTGCTCAAAAGATTGAACTGCTGAAACACCATGCCGATATTCTGCCGCGCCTGACGCAATGCTGCGGCATCGAGCGCGGTCAGCTCTTGTCCGCACACATTGACCTTGCCGCTGTCGGGACGTTCCAACAGGTTAATCAGGCGCAACAGAGTAGATTTACCCGCGCCGGAATAGCCCATCAGGCCGAAGATTTCGCCGTCTTGGATTTCGAGGCTGGTCGGCTCGACGGCGGCAAAACGGGTTTTGTCGCGCGTTTGGTAATGTTTGGAAACGTTGTCCAAAATAATCATAAATACTTCCTAATACTTCCGGAAAAAAAAGAAGCCCGATGCTGTACACAACGGGCTTGGATATAAAGAAAGGAATAAAAACAGCAGAAAATGAAAATACGCTTTAGCTGTTTATGCCCGCAAGCTGTGTCAAATCGGCAATGTTAACTCATATACAACTATAATCAAAATCGGTAAATTTGTCAAGTTTTGATATGATTTGTAATTTTAAAATAATAAATTGTCAGTTTATTTGCCGAAAAGCTCCGCCACCATGCGAGCTTCTTCCTCGGTATAAGCCGCGCCATTGAGCTTGGTGGTCAGGATAAATTCGCCGCTTAACCCTTGTTTGGCGCAGGTTTCGCGCCAGCCTTGCAGCCGTTCTTCGTCGCTGGCTTTACGTTTCAGACGACCTATGGTTTGTGCGGCCTGTTTGGTTTGTTCGTTCATTAGCGTTCCTTAACAAAGGGAAACAAAGGGCAAAGGTCGTCTGAAAACGGTTTTCAGACGACCTTTGCTATTCCTCTTTACACCGTTTGCGAATATTGGGCTTTGGTTTCCCTATGACGCAGGTGGTAGTCGAACACCATGGCGATGTTGCGTATCAGGAAGCGGCCTTTGGGGGTAACGGTCAGTCCGTGCGGTTTCAGGCGGACGAGTCCGAGGGAGGCAAGTTGTTCCAAGTCGGCAAGTTCGTCTTTGAAATAGCGGTCGAACGGGATACCGAACACGCTTTCGTAGATTCGGTAATCCAAGGAGAAACGGCACATCAAATCTTGGATGATATTGCGGCGCAAAAGGTCGTCCTGATTGAGTTGGTAGCCGCGCATGATGGGCAGGTGTCCTGCATCGAGCGCGGCATAGTAGGCGTCGATGTCGCGTTCGTTTTGGGAGTAGGTGCTGCCGATTTTGCCGATGGAGGATACGCCGATGGCAACTAAATCGCAGTCCGCGTAGGTCGAGTAGCCTTGGAAGTTGCGCTGGAGGAAGCCTTCTTTGAGGGCGATGGAAAGTTCGTCATCGGGTTTGGCGAAGTGGTCCATACCGATGAAGACGTAGCCGCGTTCGGTCAGGGTTTGGACGCAGTATTGCAGCATATCGAGTTTTTCTTCGCTGCCGGGAACGGCTTCGGTATCGATGCGGCGTTGCGGCTTGAAGATATGCGGCAGGTGGGCGTAGTGATAAAGGGCAAGGCGGTCGGGATCGAGCGACAAGACAGTGTCGATGGTGGTTTTGATGCTTTCGGCGGTTTGGTGCGGCAAGCCGTAAATCAAATCGACGCTGACGGATTTGAACCCTGCTTCGCGGGCGGCATCGATGACTTCTTTGGTTTCATCGTAGCTTTGGATACGGTTGACTGCTGCCTGCACTTTGGGATCAAAGTCCTGAATGCCGACGCTCATGCGGTTGAAGCCGAGCTTGCCGAGCATGAGGACGGTTTCGCGGCTGACTTTGCGCGGGTCGATTTCGATGGAGTATTCGCCGCCGGGGATAAGTTGGAAATGTTTGCGTATCATGCGGAATACGCGTTCGATTTGGTCGTCGCTCAAGAAAGTCGGCGTACCGCCGCCGAAGTGCAGTTGCGCAAGCTGATGCCGTCCACCCAGATGCGGGGCGAGCAGCTCCATTTCTTTTTCAAGGTATTCGATGTAGGCATCGGCGCGGCTTTTGTCTTTGGTGATGATTTTATTGCAGCCGCAGTAGTAACAGATGGTGTTGCAGAAGGGGATGTGGATATAAAGCGAAAGGGGCTTGTTCAAAGCCCCCATACCGCGCTGATTCAAGGCATTGATATATTCGGCTTCGCGAAATCCGTCATGAAAACGGTCGGCTGTGGGGTAGGAAGTGTAGCGCGGACCGCTGGAAGGAAGGCTGGCGATGAGTTCGCGGTCGAACTCAGGCTTGTCATCGTTTCTATTGTGATTATTTTGTATCGGTATTACTTTCATGGCGTGTGCGTGATTAGAGTAATGAAGTTAGGCAATTTTCGGATAGTTTGGTAGAATGCCACAGTATGATAAACCTGTCTTGATATGTGTCAATAACTTACGTAATCATGACAGGATAAAAACCTTAATTTTAAGGGTGTTTTATGACCACACACAATGCTATGCATCAGATGAAAACCCTGTGTTCTTCCTGTTCGCTGCGTGAACTCTGCCTGCCTGTCGGGCTTTTGCCCAATGAGTTTGCACAATTGGACGCGGTCATCCGACAGAGCCGCCGCTTGAAGAAGGGTGAATATCTGTTCCGCACCGGTGAGCCTTTCGCGTCGCTGTTTGCCATCCGTGCCGGTTTTTTCAAAACCACGGTTGCCAGTCAGGACGGTCGCGATCAGGTTACCGGCTTTTTTATGTCCGGCGAACTCATCGGCATGGACGGCATTTGCTCCCATGTCCACAGCTGCGACGCGGTGGCTTTGGAAGACAGCGAAGTGTGTGAGCTGCCCTTCACCCACATCGAAGAGCTGGGACACAACATCCCCAGTCTGAGAAGTCATTTTTTCCGGTTGATGAGCCGCGAAATCGTGCGCGACCAAGGCGTGATGCTGCTTTTGGGCAATATGCGCGCCGAAGAACGTCTGGCGGCGTTTTTGCTTAACCTGTCCCAACGCCTTTACTCGCGCGGATTTGCCGCCAACGATTTCATTCTGCGGATGTCGCGCGAAGAAATCGGCAGCTATTTGGGGCTGAAACTCGAAACCGTCAGCCGCACGCTCTCCAAATTCCACCACGAAGGCTTGATTTCGGTCGAACACAAGCACATCAAAATCCTCGACTCGCAAGCCCTCAAAAAAATGGTGTCCGGCTGTTCGCACGCCATCTGATGGATACCGAGACCATTTTCAAACAAAACCCAAGGTCGTCTGAAAAATTTTCAGACGACCTTCTTCATAAAATCCAATTATGAAACACAAGAAAAAACTCATTGCCTTGACCGCTGTCTGCGCCCTGCTCGCCTACTGGCTCTATCCCGACCAACATCCCGTTTACCCCGCAAGTGACCATTATGACCCGAAAACGCAAACCTTCTTCAACCCCGAACCGCAGCAGAAACCGACCGGCCTGACCGGCGCATTTTGGAAGATCCTGACCGACCCGCAGGCAACGCGCCCGCCCAAACCTCTGCCTACCGTCAAACCCGATTGGCAAACCTTCCTTGCCGCACCCGAAGGGAAAAGCCGTTTCGTCTGGTTCGGACATTCCACCCTATTGATGCGGATCGGCGGACAAACCGTCATTACCGATCCCGTTTTCGGCAATTCCGTCTCCCCCATCCCCATCACCATGAAACGCTTCCAGCCTGCCCCCTCAGAAATCGACGAACTGCCGCCCGTCGATGTCATCCTGATTTCACACAGCCACTACGACCACCTCGAAAAAGACAGCGTGCAGGCACTCAATTCAAAAGGCAACAGCCATTTCATCGTCTCACTCGGCATGGGCGTACTGCTGAAAAAATGGGGCGTGCCGCAAGAGCGCATTACCGAACTCGATTGGTGGCAAAGTACCGAACGCAACGGCATCCGCTACACCGCACTACCTGCCCGTCACGATTCATCCCGAACCCTGACCGACCACAACCAAGCCCTGTGGTCCAGCTTTGCCATCGAACACGGCAGCGAAAAATTCTATTTTCACGGCGACTCGGCACAAGGCAGCCATTTCGACAAAATCGCCGAAAAATTCAACGGGTTCGATATCGCGTTCATCGAAAACGGGCAATACAGCGAACATTGGCCCAACAATCACCTCTTCCCCGAGCAAACCGCCCGCTATGCCGCACAGCTTGCTCCCAAACGCTTCATGCCCATCCACTGGGGCGCCTACGCCATGGCACTGCACGCTTGGAACGAACCCCTGCTGCAAAGCATCCCGCTGGCACGCAGTTTGGGCGTGAATCCGTTGATCCCGCTGATGGGGCAAGTCTTCGATGCCGATACCACCACGCAAGACTGGTTCGCAGAGCCTTTAGAATCAAGCTGCTGCACAGTTTATTGAAAATTTCCATCATTTTTATTAATTTAATACAAAGAAATTCTTATGCAAAAAACTTCGCATGTTATCCCTTTATTATTCACAGTTTTCATTGCTTTACTCATCGTCTGGTCGGGTGTCAATCCGTCCGACCGCGCTGTTTGGTACGCCGAAATCATTCCTGTTTCGATCGTATTTATCGCACTCATCGCTACCTACCGCTGTTTCCGTTTCAGTAATCTGGCTTATGTATTCATGAGTTTCTGGCTGATTATGCATACCATCGGTTCTTACTACACTTTCGCCGATGTGCCCTTCGATTGGGCAAACCGCCTGCTTGCGCCGTTTTTAGGCGAAGGACGCAACCATTTTGACCGCGTCGGACACTACATCATCGGTTTCTACGCCTATCCGATGGCAGAATGGCTGTTGCGCCGTAAACTCTGCCGTCCTGCGCTTGCCCTGTTTTTCTCCTTGTTCTTCATCATGAGCGTGGCAGCGGCTTACGAAATCATCGAATGGCAGTATGCGGTGATTGACGGCGGCGAAGCAGGTTTGGAAGTACTCGGTTCGCAAGGCAATATTTGGGATGCGCAAAAAGACATGCTCGCTGATACGCTAGGCGCGTTAACGTCACTGGTAGTGTTTATATTGACACGACCGGATAAGCGTTTGAAAACAGGTTGACAGGTTTTAAAGAAATGGGAAAAACAATAGGTCGTCTGAAACCTTATTTCGGTTTTCAGACGACCTTAAAGAAGCTTAAATCATTCGTTGTAAATTAACGGTCGATGTTAACGGGTTCGCAGTTTTTCACGATGAAGCGGTTGCGTGAGTCGGTTACGCCCACAACTTCAGAAGTGGTGTGGGTGTTTTTGTCGATGTAACCGGCAGACATAGAGAAGCCGCGTTTGTTGGTGAAGGTTGTACCGGTGCTGTCTGATTGACGTTTGTCAACGCGCAGGCTGATTTGTTTACCGGCTGCATTTGCAGATGCGCCAACTGCATTACCACTGCGGTCAAATTCGTAAACGACATTCAGTTTTTTACCGTTGTCGCATTTGTAAGGAACGTAGCCAGCAGGAGCAGCAGCGGCAGTCATGGAAACACCGGCAGTCAGAACGGCTACAATAGCGGCAGATAAGAATTTCATCTGGTATTACTCCATAAAGTGAGAAAAGAGTGATGTGTGGCGTGGACTATCCGGCGCCATCCTTGCTTTGTTTTGAAAGCAGAACATATTTTATCCGTTCCGAAAAAATATACAATATGCAGATATGCAAAGCTATACAAAGAAATTTTCGGGAAGGGTTATTCTGGTTGTACGAAATTAAATAAGTTGAAAATTTATCATAACAAAATAACTTATTTTATTGTTTTTCTTTTATTTTCGGGTATTGATTTTTTTATAAAAGTTTATCATCAAAGCAAGTACCTGAAAGCCTCTGCACAACACTAACCCCAAATTAGATATTAAGTATGTTGTTTTTCGGGTGCTGCCCTGATTGGGTATAAAAAGCGATACAAGGTCGTCTGAAAAAGGTTTCCAGTCACAAAATGCTGATAATTGGAGATTTTCGATTCGGTACGGCTTATTTTTAACATATTTCGGCATGAAATATTCGAAATGTCTGTTAGATAATCTCTTGATTTACGTTAAAATACGCCTTTTTTTGTGAAGGTCGTCTGAAAAAAGACGGAGAGAATGATGTCTGAACAACACACACACGCTTCGACTTGGAAAAGCAA
The DNA here is from genome assembly GCF_001807625.1 of Neisseria sp. HMSC03D10. Lineage (NCBI taxonomy): Bacteria > Pseudomonadati > Pseudomonadota > Betaproteobacteria > Neisseriales > Neisseriaceae > Neisseria > Neisseria sp. HMSC03D10. The sequence goes on along the minus strand of NZ_KV789517.1, from coordinate 62,948 downwards.
AATCAACGCGCTGGGTCCCGGAATCATGATGGCTTCGGCGGCGGTCGGCGGTTCGCACCTGATTGCCTCGACGCAGGCGGGCGCGCTTTACGGCTGGCAGCTTGCGTTGATTATCATTTTGACCAACCTCTTCAAATATCCGTTTTTCCGTTTCAGCGCGCATTACACGCTGGATACGGGCAAAAGCCTGATTGAAGGCTATGCGGAGAAAAGCCGCGTTTATTTGTGGGTATTCCTGATTTTGTGCGTTATCTCGGCAACGATTAACGCGGGTGCGGTCGCCATCGTGACCGCCGCCATTGTAAAAATGGCGATTCCTTCGCTGACGCTGAATGTCGGCGTAATCTCCGCGCTGATTATGGCTTCCTGCCTGATTATCTTGGCGAGCGGACGTTACAAAGCCTTGGACAACGTTTCCAAAATCATCATTGTCAGCCTGACGATTGCCACAGTCGCCGCCGCCGCCATCGCCATGTCGCGCGGCATGCAGATGAAACCCGACTTTATCGAGCCTACCCCATGGACACTGGCAGGCTTGGGCTTCCTCATCGCGCTGATGGGCTGGATGCCTGCGCCGATTGAAATTTCGGCTATCAACTCTTTGTGGGTAACGGAAAAACAACGCATCAATCCTTCCAGCTACCGCGACGGTATTTTCGACTTCAACGTCGGCTACATTACCAGCGCGGTGTTGGCGGTCGTCTTCCTCGCCTTGGGCGCGTATGTGCAGTACGGCAACGGTGAGGCAGTGCAAATGGCGGGTGGCAAATACGTCGGTCAACTGATCAATATGTACGCCGTCACCATCGGCGACTGGTCGCGTCCTATGGTGGCATTTATCGCCTTCGCCTGCATGTACGGCACGACGATTACCGTAGTGGACGGCTACGCGCGCGCGATTGCCGAGCCGGTGCGCCTGCTGCGCGGCAAAGACAAAACGGGCAACGTCGAACTCTTTGCCTGGAACGTTTGGGTCGCAGGTACGGGCTTGGCAGTGATTTTCTGGTTCAACAGCGCGATGGCGGAGCTGCTCAAATTCGCCATGATTACCGCCTTCATTGCCGCTCCCGTGTTCGCTTGGCTGAACTACCGCCTCGTTAAAGGCGACGAACGCCACAAGCTGACGGCAGGCATGAACTTCCTCGCCATCCTCGGCTTGATTTACCTGACCGGATTTACGGTATTGTTCCTATTGAACCTGACCGGCATATTGGCTGCACCTAAGTAAGCCGAATCAAAACAAAGGTCGTCTGAAAACCGGATTTTGGTTTTCAGACGACCTTTTTGTTATGGGTTTGGTTTGGGGAAGAAGTTATTTATTGGTATAGGTAAATGATATTACGAATTTCATGATTATAATCAATAATTCGTAAAACCTATTTGAAATAAGATGAAAGAAGGTCGTCTGAAAATCTTAGTTTGAGATTTCAGACGACCTTCTTCAATAGGGCAAACCCTTACGCTTCTTCCGCTTTGCTGCGGATAATCAGAAGCGGCAGGTGGCTTTGGCGCATTACGGTTTCGGCGAAGCTGCCCATCAGGAGGTGCATCAGACCGGTGCGGCCGTGTGTGCCGAGTACCAGCAGGTCGGCGCCGTTTTCATCGGCGTAATCGACCAAATCCTGCGCCATTTCGCGCGCGCCTTTGTTGGCGACCAGCAGGTGTTTGACAATGTTTTCCACGCCGTTTTCTCGGGCGGTTTTTTCAGCGAAGTCCAAGACTTCGTTGCCTTGGGCGACGGCGGCAGCCTCGTAGCTTTCGTGTTGCAGGAATTCGGGGGCGAGCGCCATGTATTCGGCGGGGTTGGCGACGTGTACCAAAGTCAGGCGGGCGTTGTTGACGCTTGCCAACTCGGCGGCGTGTTTCAGGGCGTTGAGGGAAGTTTCGCTGCCGTCAACGGCTACAACCAGATGTTTGTACATAGTTCATTCTCCTTTTGCGCCGCAGGCGGCACTTTGTTTCATGCGGTTGGGAAGGGTCCGATATGAAACGATTATAGACTCTTTCGGGCTGCTGCAACAGCCCGTCTGCTTTCCAGTATAATATGTGTCGCATTCGTCCGCAGCGTTTTGCGTTGATTTTCATTCATTTATTGACATATCACAAGGTTGGGTATGAACGACACCGTTTTTCTTCCTTCGCGCCGTTTCGGCGGTATTGCCAGACTCTATGGAGATGAAGCACTGGCGCGGTTTTCGCGCGCGCACGTCTGCGTGGTCGGCGTGGGCGGGGTAGGTTCTTGGGCGGTGGAGGCTTTGGCGCGGACGGGTATCGGTCGTTTGACCTTGATTGATTTGGACAACGTCGCCGAGTCCAATGTCAACCGCCAGCTTCATGCGCTGACCGACGATTTCGGCAAGGCGAAGGTAACGGCGTTGCGCGAACGCATTGCTCAAATCAATCCGCAATGTGAAGTGGAGGAAATCGAGGATTTTGTGACGGAAGACAATCTGGAAACGCTTTTCAGACGACCTTTCGACTTTGTGATCGACGCGATAGACCAAGTGCGTGTTAAGGCGGCGATGGCGGCTTATTTTGTGCGGCACAATCAGCCGTTTATCCTCAGCGGCGGCGCGGGCGGACAGAAAAATCCGGCGTTGATTCAAACTGCCGATTTGAGCCGCGTTACCCACGACCCGCTGCTTGCCAACCTGCGCTACACCTTGCGCAAACGCTACGGCTTCAGCCGCGATACCAAAGAAAAAATGCGCGTGCCGTGTGTGTTCTCGACTGAAAACATTACGCCGCCGCAATCGGACGAAGCGTGTTCGACCGATACTGCGCCGCAAGGGCTGTCCTGCGCGGGCTATGGCGCGAGTATGCTGGTGACGGCTTCGTTCGGTCTGTACTGCGCGCAGGCGGCGGTAGAACATATTGCGGGACGGAAGTGAGATGAACCGATTTTTAAAACCTATTTTATCGCCAGCTTGATTTATGCGGTTGTCTTCGGTTTGCTGATGTACGGTGACGGTTTGCTGTTTTCAGGATCCGAATGTTTTGATATTGACGCTGACAATGAACAGTATGCAGAGTATTGTCTGCGAGCTCATGAAATGTCGGCTTTTGAGAAAGTGTCTTTGAAGTTTTTCTTCTTTCCGTTTTTATCTGTAATGTTATTGTCCCTACTCAATGCCGGCATTATGAAGTGGACCAAACGCTGTACAACTTCGATGACTCTTGCCTTGCCTATTGTCGAATGGTTGATTGTTTGGTTCGTTTTTTTGCTGTGGAAGTGGAGTAGTCTGGATAGTAGTTGGACGGCAATAACGGGACTTCTTTTTTTCGGATTGCCTATTTATGGCATGGCAGCAGTTCAAGCCCTGAGTGTGTTGGTCTCTTCTGCAAATGCCAATCAGAAAATTTGATGTGGGTTTAAGCCTTTTGAAATTTATTTTTTCAGACGACCTTTTTTGCCTATGAACCGATTTTTCAAAGCCTATTTTATTGCCAGCCTGATTTATGCGGTTTGGTTCGGTGTGTTGATGTATGCCGTCGATCCGATGTTTGGCGCAATGGGATGCGACATGCAGTCGGGCGATTATTTGTGTTTTCAGGACGGCTCTCCGCGGACGTTTACCAATTTCCTTTATCCTTTCCTGTCCGTTCCGATATTCAGCCTTTTGCACGCTGCCATCATGAAGTGGCGCAAACGCTGCTCGGTCGGGATGATTTGGTTTTTGGTCGGCTGCGAATGGCTGCTATTGTCGGCTTGGATAATCGCGATGCTGGCACGCGATGGCTTTGTGTTTTCCCGCGATGCCGTTACGGTGCTGACCGGTTCGTTTTTCGCTGTTTTGCCGCTGCTGGGCATGGCGTTGGCGCAAACGCTAGCCATTGCCATCGCTTCTTTGAAAAGCCAACGCAAAAAAGGCTGATTTTTGTTTTGCTACACTTGTTTTAGCGAAACCCGCTGCGTTTTCAGACGACCCCGTGATGTATAGTGGATTAAATTTAAATCAGGACAA
>NZ_KV789517.1:57930-58963 GCF_001807625.1 Neisseria sp. HMSC03D10 | reverse complement strand
GTACTGGTTTAAAGTTAATCCACTATATCAGATACCCATCAAACCTAATAAGAAAAAGCTCCTCTAAACATGCCTTCAGAACACCTTATTCCTTCCGCCGCGGCAACGTCGTCTGAACACACTGTCGCGTGGGTATTCGGTCAACCCGTTACCGATTTGCCGCAGGATTTGTTTATTCCGCCCGATGCTTTGAAGGTTGTCTTAAGCAGCTTCCAAGGGCCGTTGGATTTGCTGCTTTACCTGATCCGCAAACAGAATATCGACGTTCTCGATATTCCGATGGTGAAGATTACCGAGCAATATCTGCACTATATCGCCCAAATGGAAGCGTATCAGTTTGATTTGGCAGCGGAATATCTCTTGATGGCGGCGATGCTTATTGAAATCAAATCGCGCCTGCTGCTGCCGCGTCCCGAAGAAGTCGAGGATGAAGAGGCTGATCCGCGTGCCGAACTGGTGCGCCGCCTTTTGGCTTACGAACAGATGAAGCTGGCGGCGCAGGGTTTGGATGCGTTGCCGCGCGCGGGACGGGATTTTGCTTGGGCGTATCTGCCGTTGGAAATCGCGGTCGAGGCGAAGCTGCCGGAGGTGTATGTCGCCGATTTGACGCAGGCGTGGCTGGGCATTTTGTCGCGGGCGAAACATACGCGCAGCCATGAAGTGATTCAGGAAACCATTTCCGTGCGCGCGCAGATGACGGCGGTTTTACGTCGTCTGAACGAGAGCGGGATATGCAAATTCAGCGATTTGTTCAAACCGGAGCAGGGCGCGGCGTATGTGGTCGTCAATTTCATCGCGCTCTTGGAGCTTGCCAAAGAAGGTTTGGTCCGCATCGTCCAGCCGGACAGCTACGGCGAAATCGAAATCAGCCTGAAACAGGAAAATTTAGAACGCCCGGAAGCGGAAGAGGGCGTTTCAGACGCCCCCTCCGCCGACGTTGAAGGCGAAACGGCATGATGATTTCACGCTTGGCAAAGCCATACCCATTTTAATCAACTGCCCTTTATATAGTGGATTAAATTTAAATCAGGAC
>NZ_KV789517.1:37749-57910 GCF_001807625.1 Neisseria sp. HMSC03D10 | reverse complement strand
CGCCGTACCGGTTTAAAGTTAATCCACTATAAACAAACAGGTACGAATTTATGAACAGTGTTTCCCCGCTCAACCGTAAAGCCTCGCTGTGGGCGGTCGGTTTGATGTTGTTCGCTTTGTTTTTCGGTGCGGGCAATCTGATTTTTCCCGCCTATCTCGGACAACAGGCGGGGGAAAGCTGGTTCTCTGCCATCAACGGCGCACTGCCGCTTTACAACGTCGGGCTGGGCTGGCTGCTGCCCGCAACCGTCGGCTTTATTTTAGGGTGCATCCTGAATGCCGCGCTCAAGAAAAAACATAAGGCTTGAATCACAAAACAAAGGTCGTCTGAAAGATTTCAGACGACCTTTTCAACGCTTCTCCAACCAAAAAAAGTAACACCCGCCCGTCTAACCGTGTTCTAATAATGCTTTACATTTACGCTGAACGAGAGAAAAGCCATGACCGCACCTCAAACGCCCGTTATCCGCTCCCTGCTCGACACCGACCTGTACAAGTTCACCATGCTTCAGGTGATACTGCACCAATTCCCCCAAACCCACAGCCTTTATGAGTTCCGCTGTCGCAACAAAGACATGGTTTACCCGCTTGCCGACATCCAAAGCGACTTGGAACGAGAACTCGACGCACTCTGCCAACTGCGCTTTACCCACGACGAACTCGACTACCTGCGCAGCCTGCGCTTCATCAAAAGCGACTTTGTCGATTATCTCGAACTCTTCCAACTCCAACGCCGCTTCGTCAAAGTCAGCCCCGATTCAGAAGGTCGTCTGAATATCCGCATCGAAGGCCCTATGATTCAGGCGATGTTCTTTGAAATCTTCATCCTCGCCATCGTCAACGAACTCTACTTCCGCCGTCTCGAAACCCCCGCCGTCATTGAAGAAGGCGAACGCCGCCTCCAAGCCAAAGCGCAACGCCTCAAAGAAATCTCCGCTGCGCAAAATCCCGATGATCCGCCGTTCCTCATCTCCGACTTCGGCACCCGCCGCCGCTACACCCTCGATTGGCAGGAACACGTCATCCGCACCCTGCTTGAAGCCGCCCCCGACATCGTGCGCGGTACCAGCAACGTTTATCTCGCCAAAAAAATCGGCATCACCCCCATCGGCACGATGGCGCACGAGTTCCTCCAAGCCTTCCAAGCCCTCGATGTGCGCCTGCGCAATTTCCAAAAAGCTGCCCTCGAAAGCTGGGTACACGAATACCGCGGCGACCTCGGCATCGCGCTGACCGACGTGGTCGGCATGGATGCCTTCCTGCGCGACTTCGACCTCTATTTCGCCAAACTCTTCGACGGTCTGCGCCACGACAGCGGCGACCCTTATGTATGGGGCGACAAAGCGCACGTCCACTACAAAAAACTCAAAATCGACAGCCGCACCAAAATGCTGACCTTCTCCGACGGGCTGGACATCGAACGCTCGTGGGCATTGCACCAATATTTCAAAGACCGTTTCAAAACCAGCTTCGGTATCGGCACCAACCTCACCAACGACATGGGCCATACCCCGCTGAACATCGTTTTGAAACTCGTTGAGTGCAACGGTCAGTCCGTCGCCAAACTCTCCGACTCCCCGGGCAAAACCATGACTACCAACAACACCTTCCTCGCCTACCTGCGTCAGGTGTTTGACGTTCCCGAGCCGAAGACAGAGGGCTGATTAACTGAAGAAAAGGCAAAAGGTCGTCTGAAAACTCGGATTCGAGGTTTTCAGACGACCTTTTGATTGTGAAAAACGCTTGGAATATAAAGTTTGAAATAGGCAAAGACAAATAAACAGCCCGGTCAAAAATGACCGGGCTGTTGAATTTTTGGTCGGAGTGAAAGGATTCGAACCTTCGACCCCTTGCACCCCATGCAAGTGCGCTACCAGACTGCGCCACACTCCGACTCGATAAGTTTCAGATTATAGTTTTCTTGTCCGGCTTTGGCAAGCGTAAGGCAGGGCGGTTTGGGCTATCTGTTTGAAGCGGCTTTGAATTTGTTTGGCGTCAGGGAGGGTAGGGCTGCGAAATGGTTCATACTTGATTGGAAGCCGCGATGTTTTCAGACGACCTTGGGGTAAACGGATGTGGCGGAATTTAATGGCTGCTATATAATCTCAGCTTTGATTTTTAATGAAAAAACAGGGCTGATGGACAATATTTTGCATGAATTGTTTGCGCGTCAGGCGTTTACGTCTAGCTTGGTAGAGCGCAATTTCGGACAGGTTTCGGGCTGGATAGAGCTGGTCGGTGTCTTGATGCTGATGGTGGCGGCGTTCTGGCTGTCAAACCGCCTCAACGACCGTTATTTCTTTTCGGAACACGGCAGCTTCGCGCTTTTGCGGCATATCGGCAGAAGGATTTTGTGGCCGGTGCTGATGATGATTTTCGGTGCGGCGGCTTTGTTTGTCTGCAACCTGACGGAGTTTCGCCCGGTATGGCTGCATCTGCTGATTTTGGCGGCGCGCTGGATGATTCTGATTCGGGTCAGCGTGGCGGTTGTTCATGCCGCTTTGCCGCAGAACAAACTGACCGACTGGCTGGAAAAATCGGTCTCCATGGTTTTGTGGGTAGGCTTCGTGCTTTGGCTGTCGGGCTTGGATGATAAGATTTTGGCGATGCTCGACGGCATCAGCTTCTCGGTCGGTTCGGGCAAACTGAGCCTGTTGATGATTTTGAACGGGATTTTGTGGGTCGGGCTTCTGATGATAGGCGCGTCGTGGTTGGCGCGTTTTATCGGCGAGCGTTTGGAGAAAAGCAGCCTGGACAATAATCTGTCCATGATTTTGTCCAAAATCATCAAAACGGTGATGATGGTTTTGGCGGTCTTGATTGCGCTGCCGCTGGTGGGGATTGATTTGACGGTATTGTCGGTGTTCGGCGGTGCGTTGGGTGTCGGTATCGGTTTCGGCCTGCAAAAAGTGGCGAGCAACTACATTTCAGGCTTTATCATTTTGGGCGACCGCTCCATCCGTATGAACGACCGCCTGACGGTTAACAACTTTACCGGCTATGTCACCAAAATCACCTCGCGTTTCGTCGTGCTGCGCAATGCCAACGGTACGGAGGCGCTGATTCCGAACGAGACGTTCGTTACCTCGATGGTGGTCAACGAATCCTATGCCAGCCGCGAATTGCAGCAGGCGTTCAATATACAGGTTGCCTATCATTCCGATTTGATTAAGGCGCTCGACATCATCAAAAGCGCAGCCGCCGCGCAGCCGCGTGTTTCCAATAATCCCGCGCCTTTGGCGGTAGTCACCAATTTCGGCGACAACGGTATCGATTTGCGCGTGACTTATTGGGTGAAAGACCCAGAAAACGGTTTTGCCGCGCTGCAATCGGCGATTTTTCTGGATATTTGGCGGCAGTTTAACGAACACGGCATCGAGTTCCCTTATCCGCAGCGCGAAGTCCGCATCTTGAACGAAAGCCAGGCACCGAGCAGCATCGCCATGATTAAGGCGGGAATGCAGGCGCGCAGCGATACCAAATCCGATCCCGCGATGGATTCCGGCGGAGATGATTGATGGCAAAGCCCTTGAAATATCCCGTGTCTGCGCTGGTTGTCCTGCATGATGCCGACGGCAATATCCTTTTAATCGAACGCACTTCGCCGCCAGGTTTTTGGCAGTCGGTAACCGGCAGCATCGAGCCGGACGAGACCATAGAGGAAACCGCCAAACGCGAAGTTTGGGAGGAAACCGGCATCCGCCTTGCGGACGGACAGCTCTGCAACTGGCACGACAGCACGGTTTACGAAATCTACCACCATTGGCGGCACCGCTATCCGAAAGGCGTGTTTGAAAACCGTGAACACGTCTTTTCTGCTGAAATTCCGCGCAATGCGGTGATTGTTTTGCAGCCCGACGAACACGTCGCGTACGGATGGTTCGGCATAGAAGAAGCGGCGGAAAAAGTGTTCTCCCCGTCGAACAAAAGGGCGATTTTGGCATTGGGGAAAAGGTTGGGGAAATAGAACCGGCCTGATTGCTTAAAGGTCGTCTGAAAGAAGGAATTGCGTTTTCAGACGACCTTTTTCCGCATTTTCAGAGAGTCTTTTGTTTGCTATACTTCCGCCGTTCAAACTTCCGTAAAATAAAGGAAATCAAATGGCAGACTTCAATAAAATCCTGACTCCGGGCGATGTGGATGGCGGCATCATCAACGTCGTCAACGAAATTCCCGCCGGCAGTAACCACAAAATCGAATGGAACCGCCGCCTCGGCGCATTCCAACTTGACCGCGTCGAACCCGCGATTTTCGCCAAACCGACCAACTACGGCTTCATCCCGCAAACCTTGGACGAGGATGGCGACGAATTGGACGTATTGCTGGTTACCGAACAGCCCTTGGCGACAGGCATCTTCTTGGAAGCGCGCGTCATCGGTGTGATGAAGTTTGTCGATGACGGCGAAGTGGACGACAAAGTCGTCTGCGTCCCCGCCGACGACCGTAACAACGGCAACGCCTACAAAACCCTTGCTGATTTGCCGCAGCAGTTGATCAAGCAAATCGAGTTCCACTTCAACCACTACAAAGACCTGAAAAAAGCAGGTACAACCAAAGTCGAATCTTGGGGCGATGTGGAAGAAGCAAAAAAAGTAATTAAAGAATCCATCGAGCGTTGGAATAAACAGGCTTGATGTTTCATTTCAATAAATAAAGAAAGGTCGTCTGAAAATGGTTTTCAGACGACCTTTTGTATTTTGATAGTAACCCGTACTGAAAGAATGGATGCTTGTATCCGGCGTACTCTTTAATGGGGCGCCCCCTGCGCAGCTTTCGGATGCATATGAAAAAGTCGGATTTGAGAATCTGAACTTTATTTTTACAAATAAAGAGGTCGTCTGAAAATTGAAAACAGGTTTTCAGACGACCTCTTGCTTTTCCTCTAAATCCAACCGTCACACCGATAATTGTTCCAACAAAGCCTGTTTCAACGACGACTGCGTTTTCGGGTTTTTCAAATCGGGGCTGAAGACGATGAAGCTGTCTTCGACGCGTTCGTCCAGCGTGGAAATTTTGGCGTAGCGCAGGCTGACGTTGTGGGCGAAGAAGACTTCCGCCATGTCGGCGAGCAGGAAAGGGCGGTTGACGGCGGTGATTTCGACGGAGTACCAGTCGGGGTAGTCTTCTTCGGGGGTGATGGTGATGCTTGGCGCAATTGGCATGTAGCGGCTGCGGCGGCTGATGCGGCGGCTGTGGCTTTGGGTTTCGGCAACAGTGTGTCCGTGGATAAAGCTGTTGAGTTCGGCTTCGAGCGCGCTTTGGATGTCGGGGTAGTCTTCGGGGGCGTGTTGTGAGGGGATTTGCACGATGAAGGTGTCGAGGATGTAGTCGTGTTCGGTGATAAAGGCGCGGGCGGCGAGGATGTCGAAGCCGTGGCGGCTGAAGATGCGGCAGAGGCGGGCGAACAGGCGCGGACCGTTAGGCATGAAGACCATGACTTGGAAGCTGTCGCTTTTGGGCAGGATGCGGCTGCGGACGATAGGGGTTTCAAAGTCGTGTACGAGGTTGGCGGCGTGCCACAGGATTTCGCGGGACTGATGGCGGGCGAAATAGGCGGAACCGAGCGCGTTCCATAGTTTTTTCTGCTGTTTTTCGGGGACGGCAGCACGGGTGAGCAAATCGGCGGCTTCTTGTTGGCGGCGGCCGAAGAGGGCATGCGGATTGCCTCCGTTGCCTGCGAGGTAGCGTCCGGCGGCGTGGAACAGGCTTTCCAGCAGGCTGGCGCGCCATGCGTTCCACAGTTTGGGATTGGTGCCGCGTATGTCGGAAATGGTCAGGAGGTAGAGTGCGCTGAGGCGTTCGTGGGTTTGTACGCGTTTGCAGAAGGTATCGAGTACGTCGGGGTCTTGGATGTCTTCTTTTTGGGCGACGGTGGACATGAGCAGGTGGTTTTCGACCAGCCAGGCGAGCAGGCCGCTTTCTTCTTCGGTGAGGAAGTGGTCGGCGGCAAATTGGCGCGCGTCTGCGATGCCTTGTATGGCATGGTCGCCGCCGCGTCCTTTGGCGATGTCGTGGAAGAAGGCGGCGAGATAGAGGATGTCTTGTTTTTCAAAGGACTGCATCAGTGCGGAGGCGTAGGGCAGTTCGTGGCTGTGCATGTCTAGGGCAAGGCGGCGAACGTTGCGGACGACGGCGAGGATGTGGTCGTCCACAGGATAGATGTGGAACAGGTCATGCTGGAGCAGGCCGACGATTTTTTCCCACGCGGGCAGGTAGCGGCCCAACACGCCGTAGAGGTTGAGAAAGCGCAGGGTTTGGGTCAGTCCGTTGCCGCGGCGGAAAAAGCCGGCGAAGCGGCGGCGGTTTTCGGGATTTTGGTAGAAGCTGCGGTTGATTTTGCGCGTCGCGCCCCACCAAGCGCGCAGGGTTTGCGGTTCGAGCGCGGTAATGTCGTTGCGCTGCTGCATGATTTCAACGATTTTGAAAATGTGTTCGGGTCGTCTGAAAAAAATATCGGTGTGCCGCGCGGCGATTTGGTTGTTCACTTGGATGTAGTCGTCGTCAATCCGTAGGGTAACGCGCATCGGCGTCGAGGAAACGCGGCTTTGCAGCATGGGTGTGAGGATGCCGCTTAATTGTTTGACGGTTTTGATCGCGCGGTAAAACACGCGCATCAATTCTTCGCTTTGACGGCGGAGGTTCAAGCCTTGATAGCCCATGCTTTCGGCGACTTGCGGCTGCAAATCGAACAGCAGGCGGTCTTCGGCGCGTTTGGCGTTTAAATGCAGATGGATGCGGATGTGGGCGAGGCGGCGGTAGCCGTGTGAAAGCATGCCGGCTTCGGTGCGCGTCAGAATGCCTTGTTTGACCAGCGCAGGCAGGTTGGCCGCCAAACCTTGCGCTTTCGCTATCCAAAGCAGGGTATGGATGTCGCGCAGACCGCCGGGACAGCTTTTGATGTTCGGCTCTAATACCGCTCCCGAACCTTGCGATTTGGCATGGCGGTGTTCCATCTCCACCAGCTTTGCTTCGATAAACGCGGCTACATTGCGTTGCGCGTTCATTTTTTCCGCCAGCTCGTCCGCTGTTTGGCGGTTGCCGAACAAAAAACGAGCCTCTAAAAACGCCGTGTCCCCCGTAATATCATCGCGCACGCTTTCGCACAGTTCGTCAACGCTGCCGCTTTTGACCGACGGCGAAAGTTTCATATCCCATAAAGCCTGCACGAAAGCCGCAATTTTTTCCTGAAGGTCGTCTGAAACGGTTTTAGGCGACACGACTGCCAAATCTAAATCAGAATAAGGATAAAGCTCGCCGCGCCCGAAGCCGCCGGTCGCCATCAGGCATAACGCGCTGTTTTGAAAATGCTCTGCCCACAATGCCGCCAGCAAGGTTTCGACTGCCGCCGTGTATTCCCTGAAAAATACCGACACACGGTTGGCTTTCAAATAATGCGCTTCGGCGGCAGTGCACTGCTGTTTGAAGGTTTCCAATGCTGAAGACAGGTTTGCAGACATTTTTTATTCTTTCGAGTTATGGGGAGAGGAGGCGGATGACTTGGCTGTCAAATATCGTTTTCAGACGACCTCTGTTGGGCATTAGAGGGATTGGTCATCAGGTTTAGCAGCTCCTGCGGCGGCAGCAGCAACTGATATGCCGCCACACCCAAAGCCGTCGCCATTTTTTCAATATTCGACAACGCAATGTTCCAGCGTCTGCGCTCCACAGCCGATACATAAGTCCTGTCCAAACTGCATTGCCGCGCCAGCTCTTCCTGAGACCAGCCCTTATTCACGCGGAAAAGCCGCATGTTGTACGCCAAGACCGCCCGTAAATCCTGCTCGTCAGGCAGTTCGGCAGGCGGAGTTAATTTATTGCTCATGATTTTGTTTCCGGATAAATGGTTAAATTTAAGAATTTGCTGTTACGGATTTTACTTCACATAAAAGCCAAAAAAAAGGGGTGGCAACTGCCACACCCAAACACACACACATCAAGAGGAAAGAGATAGAGAGTATTAAATCAAAGCAGATGTATCATCTACTGATCAGAAAATCTTGAGGACTTTGAGAAGTGTCGTCTCAGTTCCAATGTCGGCGATTATAAATGAAACTCAATTTGGAGCTTTGATTCAAATCAAGTAGTTGTATATTTATAAAATATATTTTTTAAATAGATTATTTTAATAATAAAAAATAAAAAACCGCACCATTCGGCGCGGTTTTTTTATTTCCACATAAGGAATTAGCGTTTTTTACCGGTAACGGTAGCAACCGCCAGGTTTTCGTTACGTTTCAGAGAAACGCTTTCTACACCTTCAGGCAGTTGGATGTCAGACAGGTGAAGGATGTCGCCGGCAACGACTTTAGTGCAGTCCAAATCCAAGTATGCAGGGATGTTGGCAGGCAAAGCAACCACTTCAACAGTAGTGTTCAACAGGGATACGCGACCGCCTTGCAGTTTCACGGCTTGAGAGTTTTCAGCGTTAACAATGTGCAGGGGAACACGGATGCGTACCGGTTGGTCGGCTTTAACGGCCTGGAAGTCGATATGTTGAACTTCGCGACGGAATGGGTGCATTTGGAAATCACGGACGATAACGTCTTTGGTTTCACCGTTCAGGGACAGTTTGATCAGTGCAGTGTGGAAAGATTCTTTTTCCAATGCGTAGAATACAGTTTTGTGATCCACAGCAATTGCAACGGGCTCTTGACCTTCACCGTACAAAATACCGGGGATTTGGCCTTCGCGACGCAGGCGGCGGCTCGCACCAGTGCCTTGTGCTTCACGAACAGAGGCTTGAATTTCATAAGTCATGTTAAATACTCCAAATTAAATAAAACTACCGTCATCGGCCGCGACCAGCTTAAGACGGCTTCGGGGTTATGGCAGCAACATGCTGCCTGTCATCACTTCTTCATTGAAAAGATATGAGACGGATTCTTCATTGCTGATGCGGCGGACCGTTTCAGCCAAAAGGCCGGCAATCGTCACTTGACGGATACGGTCGCATTGTTTGGCCGCTTCAGACAGAGGGATGGTGTCGGTAACGACAACTTGGTCGATTTCGGACGAGGCAATACGGCTGACTGCCTCTCCGGAGAATACGGCGTGGCTGGCATATGCCAAGACACGTTCTGCTCCGCGCTCTTTCAAAGCGACGGCAGCTTTACACAGCGTATTCGCAGTATCAATCATGTCATCGACAATCAGACAGGTACGGCCTTGAATATCGCCAATAATATTCATGACTTCCGCCACATTGGCTTTCGGGCGGCGTTTGTCGATAATTGCCAAATCGGCATTTAATGATTTTGCAACAGCACGGGCGCGGACTACACCGCCAATATCGGGGCTGACTACGGTCAGGTTTTCAATCCGCTGCTGTTTGATGTCATTCAACAGAATAGGAGTGGCGTAGATGTTGTCAACAGGGATATCAAAGAACCCCTGAATCTGGTCGGCATGCAAATCAACAGTCAAAACACGGTCGATACCTGCGGAATACAACATATTAGCCACCAGTTTGGCGGAAATCGGAACGCGCACAGAACGCGGACGGCGATCTTGGCGGGCATAGCCGAAATAAGGAATTGCCGCGGTAATACGACCGGCGGAAGCGCGTTTCAGCGCATCGGCCATCGTCAGGATTTCCATCAGGTTGTCATTGGTTGGGGCGCAGGTGGGCTGCAGGATAAAAACATCACGACCACGGACGTTTTCCATTAATTCGATGGCAATTTCGCCGTCTGAGAATTTGGATACGGAGGCTTCGCCTAACGAAATATCCAAGTGTTTGACAACGCGTTGCGCCAACTCCGGATTTGCGTTGCCGGTAAATACCATCAAACTGTCGTATGCGGCCATATTTTCACCTGTTTTTATGTTTAACTTCCGCTCAGAAAACGTCATGCTTCCCTCTGCTTTATGTCCAAGACATTATGGGCGTTATTATACGCATAATGACCGGCATAGTGAATTAAATTTGCGGCGTTGCATTGCCGTTCCGTCTTTTTTCGCCCCAAATTTATCACGACAAAACAAAGTTTTTCAGCGTTGTCATTGATTCTTAACATAAAAGAGCGTGTAAGGAAACTTACACGCTCTTATTTGGCTGGGGAGGAAGGATTCGAACCTTCGCATGCTGGAATCAAAATCCAGTGTCTTAACCGCTTGACGACTCCCCAACTTTATCAAATCATTTGAAACAATGGATGAATGTCTAAACCTTCAACACAATATGCTTCATATGATTGTGAAACTTGTTGGTATATATTGTTTGCTTCTTGCCGACTATCCGTAGAGAGAAATATACACGCTCCAGATCCTGTCATTAGCGCAGAACCATATTCGGATAATTCACAATAAGCTTTCCAAACCTCAGGATATTCCTGAAAAACAACAGCCTGCATATCATTTCTAAACGGCTGCAAAGAATGGAAAGTCGGCATTATGCTTGGTTTGGAATTTCGTGTCAAGTTCCTATGCGAGAAAATTTTGGGAGTGGAAACATGGGCCTTGGGTTTGATGACGACATACCATTGCTTCGGTATGTCGATAGGGGATAATTGCTCGCCTATACCTTTGGCAAAGGCATTTTTGCCGAAAAGGAAGAAGGGAATATCTGCGCCCAGAGTCGCACTTAAATCAATTAACTGCTGGCGGGATAATCCGCATTCCCACCAATGGTTCAATACGGTGAGTACGGTTGCCGCATCCGAACTGCCACCTCCCAAGCCGGCGCCTGTCGGGATTTTTTTATCCAACCAAATTTCAACACCTGATTTTGAGTTAGTGTGTTTTTGCAGTAAAGATGCGGCACGGTATGCCAGGTCTTGTTCCGGTGGAATACCGCCTGTCGGTGTGTGGAGTATGATAAGGTCGTCTGAACGTGGTTTCAGATAAACGGTATCACATAAGTCAATCAGGCAGAAAATGCTTTCTAGGTTGTGGTAGCCGTCTGCGCGTTTCCCGGTGATTCTGAGATCCAGATTGAGTTTGGCAGGAGCCGGGAAGGCTTGTGCTTCGTTTGGAATCATTTTGTTTACGGTTGTCTGGCGAGATGGTTATTTTCTGGCGGCACATTGGGTTTGGGTGTTGCCCTCGGGATGATCGTCGAGGTTGTCGAATGCCAAGCGCAGAGTGAGTTTCGGGCTTTCCAATAGGAGGGTTTTGGGTTTGCCGTTGCTGTTGAGTGTGCGGGAAATTGTCCAGTCGAATTGTTGCAGGCGGCTGTCCGGGAGCAGTTGGTATGGTGCGCCGGCTACACGTTTTCCGCTTGCCCAAATGTGCAGATATTGGATAGGGAGTTCGAATCCCAATAGGCGGGTGCTGAGTTCTTGTGCGGTAGCGGCTTCATATGTACGGCCTTTGTTGTCGACGGCCAATACGCCTTGATTATCTTGACACAACTGCCCCACGGTACTGCCGATCGGGGTGTTGATGTTGATGGTTTGAACTTGGTTTTGGTATGTCCAATCGAAGTTGGCGTAAGAGCCTTTGCCTTCGAGTTTGACGGCGATTCGCCCTTCGGCGGAAAAATCGTTGACTGTTTCAGCCGGTTGCCAACCATTTTGCTGCGGGAGCTCGGGGCGAGCGCAGGCGGTGATGAGGAGGGTTAGGGCGGCTGCGGATAATATATTGGTCTGTTTCATGATAAATCCTGTGCAGGGGAAGGGTCGTCTGAAAAGTTTTCAGACGACCTGTTTTTTATTTTGTTTTGGCGGAGGGGTGTTTTTTGCGCGGGGGAACGGGAATATTGAATCGGCGCATGGTTTCTTTCAATAAACCGATGTCGCCTTCTTGTTTCAAACCTTCGTTCCAAATGGCTTTGGCATCTTCGGGCTTGCCGAGCTTCCACAAAACTTCGCCCAAATGCGAGGCGACTTCGGCGTCGGGATATTGTTCGAAGGCGTATTGCAGGTAGGGCAAGGCAGTTTCGGCATCGCCTTTCAGATAATATGCCCAACCGAGGCTGTCGTTGATGGCGGGGTTTTCCGGATCAACCTGATACGCGGCCTGAATCAGTTTGAATGCTTCGTTTAAATCATATTTCGGGGAAGAAAGCATGATATAGCCTAGAGCATTCATGCCGCTGGTACTGTCGGGGGATATTTCCAACTGGCGGCGAAGGTCGGCAATGGCTTTGTCGCGCTCTCCAATTTTGTCGTAAACCATGGCGCGTTGATAGAGAATGTCGGGCAGCAGTTGGTTGGCATCAGGCTGTTTGGAAGCTTTTGCCATAAGTGTATTCAACTCTGATAGTGCTTTTTTTGGGTTGTCATGTTTGGCGATGGCAAACAGGGAAACACGCTGCAATTCGCGCGCACCGAAAAAGCGTCCTTGCTGCTCGGGCAGTTTGAGCGCACGTTGTGCCAATTCCCACGCGGCTTTGCCGTTGCCTTGTTCGGCTTCGAGCGAGGCGCCGAGAACGGTTTTGTCGAAAATGTAATCCGCAGAATTGATTTTGCCGAGCCATTGTTTGGCCTTGACGTAATCTTTGGCATCGGCATAAGTCATGGCACCAATCAGTGCGGCACGGCTTTGTTGTTGGCTTGTGCCGGATTGGTAGGCTTTTTCGAGGTAATGGTTGACAACAGATAAGGCATCTTTACGGCTGGAGGAGAGTATCGCAGCCTGGATAAACAAATCGGGCGAGGGGTTGTCTTCCAGTAACGTTTTCAGACGACTGTATGCCTTGTCGGGACGGTGGTTGGCAACCAGGTTGGTGATTTCAAGCTCCTGCCATACGGATGACAGTTTGCGCGTGTCGGTTTGTTCGAAGAATCCGTTGAGGATTTCCGGACTGCGTTGCGCCATCAGACGCAAGGTGAGCATGGTCGGGGGCAGGATTTCAGAATCCAGTTTGGCAAGTCTTTGCAGGGCGGCAATGGCATTTTTTTTCTTGCCGTCGTATGCGCTGTAAATGGCATCTGCAATCGCCGCTTCAGGCATTTCAGGGTATTTGAGTGTTTCTTTATGAACTTGTGCCGAGGCCTTTTCTGCCAAATCAGGCTGCTGGACGGCGGTTTGGGCGAGAAGCAGGAAAATACGGCGGTTTTGTTCTTCAGTAGCGCCTGCAAGGACTTCATCCAAGCCGCTGAGGTGTTTGTCGTTTTTTCCGAGCAGAAGGTCGCGCAGCCAGGTCATGCGTTTTTGTGCTGCACCCGGAACAGGTTCGATTTCCCGCCATTTTTGATAAATCAATTCGGCCTGTTCGAATGCATTGAGTGAAACTGCCATTTCCAATGCGCGTTCTGCTACGTCGGGTGATTTTGTGCGGTCGAGCATATGCATATAGGTACCCAAAGCCATGCCGGCATCCCCTTTTTGCAAAGCCATTTCGCCGCCTAAAAGCGTGAAAATTTTCCAAGCGCGATCGTTTGCAGCAATCAAGCGCTCTTGTTCGGCGAGCCTTGCTTCGGGCGTACGGCGGTTTTTTTTCTGAATGGTTTGGGATTGGATTTTAACTTCTGGTACAGATTCTTGTTGGGCGGCGATGGTTTGGGTAGAAAAAAGCAACATGACGGCGGCTGTCAGTGTGCGGATATGGGACGGAGACAAAAACATAATAAGCCTTTATTCAAAAAAACGGACTGAAGCGCAGATAATCCGTCGTGAAAACAGCCGATACTTTATCACAAGCGCTTGTCTTTGTAGATTCGTGAGCTTTAAGCAACCGTAAACCTAATGTAATATTCTTTTTTCAGACGACCTATCAATCATTGTTTTCGGAGTCTGTATATGGAGATGAGGCAGACCGATCTTGTGGATTTTTTCGGGCAGGCATTTCGTTATGCCAGCATAGCGCAAGAGGAACGAAACCGTTTTGTCCGGCAGGAAGGTAAAACAGCCGCCGTTTTGCTGGCAGTCGTTCGGCGGGAAGGGCAGTGGCAAATTTTGCTGACGCGTCGCGCCGATACCCTGCGACACCATACCGGGCAGATTGCTTTTGCCGGAGGAAGGTCAGACGAAGGGGATAAAGACTTTATTGTGACAGCATTGCGTGAAACTGAAGAGGAGACGGGGATTGCACCGCATTTTTGGCAGGTTTTTCCACTGTTGCCGCCTTATTACACGCCGTCCGGTTATGAAGTACATCCGGTTTTGGCACTCTGTCCGGAAAATCCGCCAACTTGTGCCAATAGTGGGGAAGTGGCTGAAATCTTTTACTTGCCATTGGATTTCGCACTGGATATGGGCAACTATGGCAGCCGCAGCTTCATTCATGAAGGCAATATGATTGCTACGCCTGTTTTGCCGTATTTGCATTACGATATTTGGGGATTGACTGCGCTGATATTGTATGGGTTGGCAGAACGTTACCGGTATTATTGTGCCGGTCAGAAGGGTGTAGAGTGAAAATACGGATACAGGATTTTGCTGTGCTTTACGGTTGAGGTTGTTACAGTGAAATTATGTCATGTTACAATTAACACATTGATGATTATTACAAAATCATTTTTAGTGATGTGGTCTGGGAATGAAGCCGATGAATCATTGTGGCCCCGGATAGCTGGATACTTTGAAATATAAAGTAAGAGGAAAATTTATGAAACCGATTAAAAAAGCCGTTTTCCCTGTAGCCGGTATGGGTACGCGCTTTCTGCCTGCCACCAAAGCCAGTCCGAAAGAAATGCTGCCTATCGTCGATAAGCCGTTGATTCAATACGCGGTAGAAGAAGCAGTAGAAGCAGGTTGCACAGAAATGGTGTTCATTACAGGCCGCAACAAACGCAGTATCGAAGACCATTTCGACAAAGCCTACGAGCTGGAAACCGAGCTGGAAATGCGTCAAAAAGACAAACTGCTGGAACACGTTAAAGACATTCTGCCTTCTAACATTACCTGCCTTTACATTCGTCAAGCCGAGGCTTTGGGTTTAGGACACGCCGTATTGTGCGCCCGTGCCGCAGTGGGCGACGAACCCTTTGCCGTTATTCTCGCCGACGACCTGATTGACGCGCCCAAAGGCGCACTGAAGCAAATGGTCGATATCTACAATCAAAGCGGCAACAGCGTTTTGGGCGTGGAAACCGTCGATCCATCGCAAACCGGTTCTTATGGCATTGTAGAAGTGGAAAAATTAAACAGCTTTCAACGGATTACCAATATTGTAGAGAAACCGAAGCCCGAAGAAGCGCCGTCCAATCTTGCTGTTGTCGGCCGTTATATCCTGACCCCTCGCATTTTCAGTCTTCTGGAAAACCTGCCGCGTGGCGCAGGAAACGAAATCCAACTGACCGACGGCATTGCCCGCTTGTTGGATCACGAGTTCGTTCTCGCCCATGCCTTCGACGGCAAACGCTACGATTGCGGCAGCAAACTGGGTTATCTGGAAGCTACCGTTGCCTACGGCTTAAAACATCCGGAAACCGGCGCGCAGTTCCGCGAACTCTTAAAACAATATTCTTAAGCCTGATCTAGTCTTGAAAAGATAAGGTCGTCTGAAAGAGTCTCTTGATTTCTTTTCAGACGACCTTTCCTATTGCAGTGATATAATCCGTTTTCTCTTTTAAATTCAGACATATTATGGACAATACATCCGAAGAAACCATGCGACTTTCCAAGCGTATGGCGCAATTGGGCTTGTGCTCGCGCCGCGAGGCAGACAGCTACATCGAGCAAGGCTGGGTCAAGGTCAACGGGCAAACCGCCGTACTCGGTCAGAAAGTAACCGAACGCGACCGCATCGACCTCAACCGGCAGGCGCATGAAAAACAGGCAGAGCGCGTTACCATCCTGCTCAACAAGCCCGTCGGCTACGTCAGCGCGCAGGCGGAAAAAGGCTATAAATCCGCCGCCGAGCTGATTGCCGCCGACAACCGTTGGGAAGGGGACGACAGCCGTATCCCCTTCAGCGAAAAACACAAATTCGGCTTGGCGCCCGCCGGTAGGCTGGACATCGATTCCGTCGGGTTGCTGGTGTTGACGCAGGACGGCCGCATCGCCAAGCAGCTTATTGGCGAAAACAGCGGCAGTGAAAAAGAATATTTGGTACGCGTGCGCGGCAAATTGGACGAAAAAGGACTTGCCTTGCTCAACCACGGATTGAGTTTGGACGGCGAGAAACTGCGTCCTGCCAAAGTAGAATGGCAAAACGAAGACCAGCTGCGTTTCGTGTTGAAACAAGGCAAAAAGCGACAAATCCGCCGTATGTGCGAACTCGTCGGTTTGCGTGTCGTCGGGCTGAAGCGGATTCGAATGGGTAAAGTCAAACTGGGCAAACTACCGCCCGGTAAATGGCGCTATCTGCGGGCGGATGAGTCGTTTTAAATGTTGTAAGCCTGATGTTTGCAGTAAGACAGAGTCGTCTGAAAACTGGTAAGTTGCATTTCAGACGACCTTATTCTTGGGAAAACCGATTATTTGTTTTGTAATAAAGAAGGATTTTTTTTGTATTAAATGGATGATTTAGGTAAGTTGGGTATGTCGTAGAAGAGTGATGCTTTTGAAGTAATTTCTTATTGATTTTTAAGTGTTTTATTTTAGATGTTTGTATTGTATTTTCTAGAGTCATTTCCAGACTTCCAAATAGCACCCTATTTAATTTTTGTCATAAATGTTTAAATTTAATCATCATTCTTGAAAATTAGCTTATAATAGGCAAGTTTCCGTCGAAACAGTTACAAGAATTTTAATAAGGTAACGGCAAAGTCTGAAAAGGGATGCGAGGTTTGTCCGGGTTTGCCATAGAATTTAAATTACCTACATGAAGATAAGACGTTTTCTCCTACATTTTCTCAACCGTCACGCTGTTGCCCGCATTTTGGTATACGGCAAGCTGATGCGCATCGACAAGCCTATCGGCACGTTGTTGCTGCTTTGGCCGACCTATTGGGCGTTATGGGTTGCCTCGGAAGGGATTCCTGAAGCGGATATTTTTTGGGCGTTTACCGCCGGTACATTCTTCATGCGCAGCGCAGGCTGCGTGATCAACGACTTTGCCGACCGCAATTTTGACGGCTCGGTCGAGCGCACGAAAAACCGCCCCTTTGCCCGCGGGCTGGTTTCCAAAACCGAAGCGATTTTGCTGACGATCATTCTTTGTCTGCTCGCCGCCCTCTGTATGACGCCGCTGAACCTGTTGACTTGGGTGATGAGCGTTCCCGCGCTGTTTCTGGCGATGACTTATCCTTTTACCAAACGGTTTTTCCCACTGCCGCAGTTTTATTTGGGGCTGGCGTTTTCTTTCGGGATTCCGATGGCGTTTGCCGCCGTCCGCAGCGGCGTGCCTTCTACGGCGTGGCTGATGTTTACCGCCAATGCTTTGTGGACGCTTGCCTACGACACGATTTATGCGATGGCGGACAAGGAAGACGATTTGAAAATCGGGATCAAAACTTCGGCAATCACGTTCGGCGATCACGATATTTCCGCATCCATGCTCTGCCATTTTTGGTTTACCGCGCTGATGGCGGTATTGGGCGTGAAAATCGGCGCGACATGGCCGTATTGGATCATGCTGCCTGCGTTGGTGTGGCTGCAAATCGGTCAATACCATGCCATCAAAACGCGCGACCGCCAGACTTGTTTTAAAGTGTTTTTGGATAACAACTATATCGGTCTGCTGTGGTTTTTGGGTCTGGCGGGGCATTATTTGTGGGCTTTGGCTGCCACGCGGTTGTAAGGTAATAAAATGGTTAACACGTCGTCTGAAAAGGTTTTCAGACGACGTGTTGCTTTTGGGGCAGGGCGGGTTGACGATGGTGGCGGGGTTTTATCTGGTATCCAAACCCGCGGTAAACCACTTGCCGCCGTTTTCAGACGACCTTGTGTATGAGTTAAGAAATATCAAAGAAGCAGCATTTCTTGTTAGCAATCTGAGTGTAAATTGCGTGTTCAGGATTGAGGTTTGTACAGACAGTCGGTACAATTCCATTTCATTTTGCCACATCAAAAGAGATTTCTATGAGCCTTATCGGCGAAATTTTGCCTTTGTCCCATATCGTTTTAGACTTGGAAGTCGGCAGCAAAAAACGCTTGTTTGAAGAAGCGGGCCTGCTGCTTGAACATGAAGCAGAATTACCTCACGGCGATGTCTTCGACTGCCTGTTTGCCCGCGAAAAGCTGGGTTCGACCGGCTTGGGGCAGGGCGTCGCCATCCCGCACGGCCGTCATGCCTGCGTGAAAAAAGCCACCGGCGCGTTTATCCGCACGAAAGAACCAGTCGCTTTCGATGCGCCCGACGGCAAACCCGTATCCCTGATTTTCACTTTGTTGGTGCCGGAAAATGCGACCGGCGAGCATTTGGAAGTCTTGTCCAAACTGGCGGGCAGGTTCTCGCAAAAAGCCGTCCGTGAAGCCTTGATGTCCGCAACCTCTGCCGAGGAGGTGCGCAAACTTCTGGCAGAAGAGTAAAGAATGCCCAGTATATCCGTCCGCCGCCTGTTTTCCGACAATCAGCACAAGCTCCAACTTGCTTGGGCGGCAGGCAATTCGGGTGCGGACAACCGCATCGGAGTAGAGGCCGACAAACCCGTTTTGGCGTTGGTCGGCCATTTGAATTTTATCCATCCCAATCAAATCCAAGTCGTCGGTGTTGCCGAAGCCGAATATCTCAAACGCCTCGAATCGGGTGAATTGAATTACGATTTCGGCGAACTCTTCGATATCCCCATGTCGCTGGTCATCGTTGCCAACGGTCTGGCGGTTTCGCCCAAATTGCGCGATTACTGCCATAAAAACGACATCCCGCTCTTGACTTCCAAGCTCGAAAGCCCGTATTTGATGGACGTGTTGCGGATTTATCTGCAACGCACGCTGGCGACTTCCATCGTCAAACACGGCGTATTCCTCGATGTATTTGAAGTCGGCGTGTTGATTACCGGTCATTCCGGTTTGGGTAAAAGCGAGTTGGCGTTGGAATTGATTTCGCGCGGACACAGTCTGATTGCCGATGATGCGGTCGAGCTTTTCCGTACCGGCCCCGAAACGCTCGAAGGCCGTTGCCCGCCGATGTTGCGTGATTTCCTTGAAGTGCGCGGTTTGGGCATACTCAACATCCGCCACATTTTCGGCGAAACCTCCATCCGTCCGAAAAAAATCCTCCAATTGATTATCAACCTGGTCGCTGCCAACGACGATTACATGAAGCAGCTCGACCGCTTGAGCATACGCACGGAAACCGAGTCCATCCTCAACGTCAACGTCCGTTCCGTCACCCTGCCTGTCGCCGTGGGCCGCAACCTTGCCGTATTGGTTGAAGCGGCAGTGCGCAACTACATCCTCCAGTTGCGCGGCAAAGACAGTACCAAAGAATTCCTCGAACGTCATCAAACACAACTCAAAGAAAACGAACAAAACCATGAAAATCGTCCTGATTAGCGGATTATCCGGCTCGGGCAAGTCCGTTGCCCTCAAACAGCTTGAAGACCTCGGCTATTTCTGCGTGGACAACCTGCCGCTGGAAATGCTGCCTTCGCTGGTGCTGCACCATATCGAGCGCGCCGATGAAACCAAACTCGGCGTGAGCGTCGATGTCCGCTCCGGCATCAACATTCAGGAAGCGCAGGAGCAAATCCAATACCTGCGCGATGAAGGTCATCAGGTCGAAGTATTGTTTGTTGAGGCAGAAGAAAGCGTGCTGGTGCGCCGTTTTTCCGAAACGCGGCGCGGCCATCCGCTGTCGGGGCTGAACCTTACCCTGCTGGAAAGCCTGCAAAAAGAGCGCGAATGGCTGTTCCCGCTTAAAGACATCGCCTACTGCATCGATACATCCAAAATGAACGCGCAGCAACTGCGTTACGCCGTTCAACAATGGCTCAACATCGAGCGCAGGGGGCTTTTGGTTATCCTCGAGTCTTTCGGCTTCAAATACGGCGTGCCGAACAACGCCGATTTCATGTTCGATATGCGCAGCCTGCCCAATCCCTATTACGATCCCGAGCTGCGTCCCTATACCGGCATGGATGCCCCCATTCAAGCGTATCTTGACCAGCAGCCCCTGGCGCAGGAAATGGTGGACGACATTGACCACTTTATGAACCACTGGCTCCCGCGCCTGCAAAAAGAAAGCCGCAGCTACGTTACCATCGCCATCGGCTGTACCGGCGGGCAGCACCGTTCCGTCTATGTCGTCGAAAAACTCGCCCAACGCCTGCAAGGGCATTACGAACTGCTGGTCCGCCACAGACAGGCGCAAAACCTGTCCGGACGCTGATTCCCCTTTTCAGACGACCTTTTCGATATTTAGTGGATTAAATTTAAATCAGGACAAGGC
>NZ_KV789517.1:0-37729 GCF_001807625.1 Neisseria sp. HMSC03D10 | reverse complement strand
GTACTGGTTTAAATTTAATCCACTATAAAAGGAGAAACCCATGAAACACATCCTCACCCTCGCACTCGCCTGCACACTCGCCGCCTGCGCCACCGAAGTCCCCGCCTACCGCTGGCACCGCACCGGCGCAAGCGAATCCGAAGTTTCCCGTCAAATCAACGTTTGCAAATCACAAGCGCAACACGACGCCAAACACGGACGCGAATCCAAATCCCTTGAACAATGTATGGACGAAGCCGGCTACTACCGCTACGAACACGGCAACCTCTAAACCTTGAGCGCCCCAAACCAAAAGGTCGTCTGAAAAACCGCGAAGGCTTTCAGACGACCTTTGCACAGAAAACGGACAAACCTCAGGTCGTCTGAAAACACCGCCGAACCACTTTTCAGACGACCCCACCGCAAATCAGACAGAAAGAACAAAACATGGCAATCCAATGGTTTCCCGGCCACATGAACAAAGCAAAAAAAGCCATCGCCGAGCGCGCCAAAAGCGTCGACATGGTGATTGAAATGCTGGACGCACGAATGCCCGCCTCCAGCGAAAACCCCCTGCTAGCCCAGCTTTCCAAAGGCAAACCCAAACTCAAAATCCTCAACAAACAAGACCTTGCCGACCCCGAGCGCACCAAAATCTGGCTCGAACACTACAACAGCCGCCCCGACACCCGCGCCATCGCCCTCGACTCCTCCGAAACCGGCGCACATGGCAAAATCACCCAAGCCTGCCGCGCCATGATTCCCCACCGCCAAGGCATAGACAAACCCCTGCGCGTCCTCATCTGCGGCATCCCCAACGTCGGCAAATCCACCCTCATCAACGGCATGATAGGCAAAAAATCCGCCAAAACCGGCAACGAACCCGGCATCACCAAAGCCGAACAACGCCTCTTCCTCGCCGACGACTTCTGGCTCTACGACACCCCCGGAATGCTGTGGCCGAAAATCATCGTCGAAGAAGGAGGCTACAACCTCGCCGCCGGCGGCGCAGTCGGACGCAACGCGCTGGACGAAGAAGAAGTCGCCCTTGAGCTTTTAGACTACCTCCGCCGCCACTACCTCCCCATGCTGCAAGAACGCTACCAAGCCGACAAAGACCCCAGCAGCCACTGGGACGACAACTCATGGCTCGAGTGGATAGCCAAAAAACGCGGCGCAGTCCTCAGCGGCGGACGGGTCAACTACCAAAAAGCCGCGGAGAACATCCTCACCGACTTCCGCGAAGGCAAAATCGGCAGAATCACCCTCGAAACACCGAACCAATGGGAAACATGGCTCAAAAAAGCCCGTCAAAAAGAAGCCGAACTCAAAGCCGTGCGCGAAGCCAGAAAGGCAGAACGTAAAGGGCAGAAGCCTGTGGACGAGTAGGGCGGTATGGTGGGCTAAAATAGAAAATATCCGTGTCTCCATTTCCGCATAGGAATGAATTCAAGCATCGGACGCTCTATAATTTGCTATAAAAAGGTCGTCTGAAACCCGAAACTGATTTTCAGACGACCTGTTCCAAATATTCACAATCAACAAGAAAACCAAAAAATGACTGAAACCCAATCCCTAGAACTCGCCAAAGAATTGATTTCCCGCCCGTCCGTTACCCCTGACGACCGAGATTGCCAAAAACTACTTGCCGAACGCCTACACAAAATCGGTTTTGCGGCTGAAGAACTCCATTTCGGCGACACCAAAAACATCTGGTTGCGACGCGGCACGAAAGCTCCCGTCGTCTGTTTTGCAGGGCATACCGACGTTGTGCCGACAGGCCCTATTGAAAAATGGGATTCGCCCCCGTTCGAACCGACCGAGCGCGACGGAAGATTATACGGGCGCGGCGCGGCGGACATGAAAACCAGCATCGCCTGCTTCGTTACCGCCTGCGAACGCTTCGTTGCCGAACATCCCGACCACCAAGGCAGCATTGCGCTCCTGATTACTTCCGACGAAGAGGGCGACGCGCTGGACGGCACGACCAAAGTCGTCGATGTATTGAAAGCGCGCGACGAGCTTATCGACTACTGCATCGTCGGCGAACCGACCGCCGTGGACAAATTGGGCGATATGATTAAAAACGGCCGGCGCGGCTCGCTGTCGGGCAACCTGACCGTCAAAGGCAAGCAAGGACATATTGCATATCCGCATTTGGCAATCAATCCCGTGCATACTTTTGCCCTGGCGCTGCAAGAGCTGACGCAGGAAGTCTGGGACGAAGGCAACGAATACTTCCCGCCGACCAGCTTTCAAATTTCCAATATCAACGGCGGCACAGGCGCGACCAATGTCATTCCGGGCGAGCTGAACGTCAAATTCAATTTCCGCTTCTCCACCGAGTCCACCGAAGCAGGGCTGAAACAACGCGTCCATGCCATTTTGGACAAACACGGCGTGCAATACGATTTGCAATGGTCGTGTTCGGGACAGCCCTTCCTGACCCACGCGGGCAAACTGACCGACGTGGCACGCGCAGCCATTGCCGAAACCTGCGGCGTAAAGACCGAATTGTCCACCACCGGCGGCACTTCGGATGGACGCTTCATTAAAGCCATTGCGAAAGAACTCATCGAATTAGGCCCGTCCAATGCCACCATCCACCAAATCAACGAAAACGTGCGGCTGGACGATATTCCGAAGCTGTCGGCGGTGTATGAGGGGATATTGGCGCGGTTGTTGCGGTAAATATTATTCAAATTAAAATGCCGACTAAAAATAAGGATGTTTTCAGACGGCGTAAAATAAAAAAGCGGAGGCAGCAGCTTCCGCTTATTTGTATGTCAAGCTTTTCAGAAAAAAAGACAATCACTTTTTATTTCGTGAATCCCTAAATTTCCAAAGCTCGTTGCAAACTTTGTGTCCAGGCAGTTTTAAATGCGGAGTCTTTGGCAAAGAGTTTGTAAAGCTCTAATTCGTCCCGATGACGTTCGCTCATTACATCTCGTAAAATAGATTGGAATGCCAGTTCTCGGGTGTGAATATCAGGGTTGTTTAGATATTTCTGTTCAAAATCCTTATGTTTGCGGATTCGGTCAGTAGTATTGATGAATTTTACCCGTTGCTCATCCGGTGTTGCGCTCCAGCCTTGAAACCATTTTTCGTTAAATACACGAATAATTTCATCAATTGGGTCTTTCTCTTCATCGTCT
This sequence comes from Neisseria sp. HMSC03D10, assembly GCF_001807625.1. NCBI lineage: Bacteria > Pseudomonadati > Pseudomonadota > Betaproteobacteria > Neisseriales > Neisseriaceae > Neisseria > Neisseria sp. HMSC03D10. Next base: position 34,595 of record NZ_KV789517.1, on the reverse strand, counting down.
CTATGGACACCGCGTAGGTTCGGGTTTTGCGGTGCCAACTCCGTTTCTTCATCGTCTAATTTAATGCTGTAATTTAATTTGTCACGCGCCAAACCGTAAGAGTTTAAATCTACAGCATCTAAAATCTCATCAAATTCGTCCATCAGATCTTGTACTTTTAATTTGGGTACTAAGAATTTGAGGAACCAATAGAGCTTTTCCCAAGCAATATTTTCAAAATTGATGATGGAGGCCATTTGTCCGTAGATTTTTAAAAACTGTTTTGCCTTGATTTTAAAGTCTACTTTTGCGGTTTGTTCAAGATTCAAGTCATGATCGAAACGTTGAACCGCCACATCAATCATACTGCTTAATTGCTGTGCGTCTTTATTGGCAAAATAGCCTTCAGTAAAGTTGTTGACCTCTGCCTGTTCGTACACGCCGGTTTCATCCAACTGATCTTTCAAATCGTGCAATACATTTATATCGGTTGCTTTAGATAAAGAGGTGGAGGTATAAAACGGCTCAAATGCTTGCTGGATATCTTCTACACTATTAAAGAAATCCAATACAAACAAATCTTCCGTGCGTTTACCCAACTTATTGGCACTACGATTTAAACGTGATAAAGCTTGCACACAAAGTACGCCGGAGAGTTTTTTATCTACATACATCGCACACAATTTCGGCTGGTCAAAACCGGTCAGATATTTATTGGCGACCACCAGCAAACGATATTCATCTTGATCGAAATAATCTTTGGTTTCGCTTTCCGCAAAGCCGTTCATTTCAGATTCAGTATATTCCACCCCGTTTACCGTTTTACTTCCTGAGAAGGCAATAGCGATTTTAAACGGATTACCTCGCTCGGCAAGCAAGCGGTTTAATGCTTGAAAATAGCGGATGGCCGTTTCGATATTTTGCGTTACCACCATTCCCTTGGCTTTGCCTTTGAGTTTTTTACGGTTAAAGATTTGCTGGATAAAATGATCCAGCATCACCTCCGCCTTGGTATCAATGGTTTGCTGCGAACGCTCCACATGAGCTTTCAGACGACCTTGTGCCTTTTTGCGATCAAATTTTGGGTTATCTTCAATAGATTTGGTGATCTCATAAAAACTTTTATAAGTGGTGTAATTCGCGATTACATCCAAAATAAAGCCCTCTTCAATGGCCTGCTTCATTGAATAAAGATGGAACGGCTTAAATTTGCCATCTGCCTGTTTCTCGCCAAATTTTTCTAAAGTGGAGTTCTTCGGTGTGGCGGTGAAGGCAAAGTAAGAGGCATTACCGCGCATTTTGCGGGATTGCATCGCTTTTAAAATCAAATCTTGTACATCTTCGGCATCGACATCTTCCGTTTTGCCGATGGCTCGGTTCATATTGTCGTGTGCCGAACCGGATTGTGAGCTGTGTGCCTCGTCAATAATTACAGCAAATTGTTTGTCGCTTAAATCAGCTATGCCATCCACAATAAACGGGAATTTTTGAATAGTGGTGATGACGATTTTCTTGCCCTGTTCGAGTGATTGGCGTAAATCTGCCGAACTCACCGCCGGTGCAACAATATTTTTCACTTCCGAAAAATCTTTGATATTGTCGCGTAGCTGCTTATCAAGCAAACGACGGTCGGTAACGACAATTACCGAATCAAAAATCGGGCGGTCTGACTCTCTACCGTTTGCCGCCTTTTCATTGCGCGGATATGCCTCAATCAACTGATACGCCAGCCAAGTAATGGAATTAGACTTGCCCGAACCGGCAGAATGTTGAATCAAATAACGTTTACCCACGCCCTGTTCACTGACATCAGCAATTAAACGGCGGACCACATCTAATTGGTGATAGCGGGGGAAAAAGAGTGTGCGTTTATCCAACGGATCTTTGGTTGATCCATCCAAGCGCATGAAATGTTGAATGATGTTGGCAAGGCTTGCTTTGCTAAAAACCTCTTGCCATAAATACGCTGTGCGGTGTCCGTTCGGGTTGGGCGGATTGCCCTTGCCATAGTTGTTACCTAAATTGAACGGCAAGAAAAACGTATCAGAACCCGCCAGTTTGGTGGTCATGTAAGCTTCTTCCGTATCCAAAGCGAAGTGTGCCAAACAACGCCCGAAATGGAACAGTGTTTGGTTTAAATCGCGGTTTCGGTATTGCTTTTGTGCATCAATCGCCGTCTGACCTGTCCAATGGTTTTTCAGCTCAAGGGTAATAATCGGCAAGCCATTGACAAACAGCACCATGTCCACCGTTTCATTGCTTGAGGCAGAATAAGGCACTTGGCGCATACAGCTAAACAGATTCTGTTCAAAACGCTGTTTTACCTTTTCGCCGCTGCTGGCAAGCGGAACGGGGTAGAGCAAATCAAAATGGGCGCTATCAATATCCAAGCCTTTTTTCAGAAGGTGCAAGAGGCCGTTTTTCTTCATTTGGCGGTCTAATCGTTCTAGAATTTTACGTTGCCAATCGTTTGGATTTAGCTGTTGAAAACGGGCGAGTTCTGCCTCTTGGCTGGTTTGCAGGAATTGCCAAAACAGACGTGTATCAATGGCAAACTGCGCATCAAAATCCTGTGAAAATGCCAGCTCAAAACCATGATGGCGCGGCAGGTATTCCGCCTTCGGTTCGCCCAGCTTATTTTCCATGTTTTCACGCCAAGTGCCGGTTAAGGCTTTTTCAATGGCGATTTCCAAATCTTTTTCCTTTGTTTCTGAAACCATTTTGTACTCTTTTGTGAAATTTTTTTGAAATTTATTCATTACGTCCAAATTATCAGCGCTGCCAATATTCAAAATCCATCGGATTTTTTGACCGCACTTTAAACATGCTATACCTGCACCTTGCCGGTCACCACATCGTTAATCAACACGCTTTTGTATTCTTTCAGCTTTTCAATATGGGCTGTTTTTAATGCAATAGCCTGATCGATTTTGGCGGTTTGTGTATCTAGGTAGTCTGCGATTTGTTGTTGTTCCTGTATAGAAGGGAATGGAACCTTAATAATTCCTAATGCAGTTCCACTTAGCTCCATAAATGTTGTACCACTGCCCAATGAATTTAAATATTCCGTACTTACAGTCAAATAATAATATAAAAATATATTATTAATTTTTTCATTAAGTACAAGAGACTTACAACCTTGATTTGTACATAGCTCAACATCCGTAATTGCTACTTTTCCAATAGGTGCACGAGTTGTAATAACAATAGTTCCTGGCGAGACAAGATAAGAACCACAATTCTCATAACCTTTTTGAGTTATTTTTCGTTCTGATGAAGTAATAAATTTTATGTTATTAATATCTTTAGGGGTAATCCAAACTATATTACCATCCCAGTAATCTTGATTATTTGAAGAAGGGGTTGCCCCATTAAAAATAAGTGCTATATTTTTTAATTTCTTAACATCCCAATGCTCCGGCACTTGCCCTATCCATTCCACACCGGAATCTTTTAACGGCACATCAGGGTTTAAGCCTCGGATTACGGCATTTTGAATCAGAATCTGCTTGTGCTCTTTCAACAGGGCAATCTGCTTTTCCGCCAAATCCACCGCCTGATCGATTTTAGCGGTTTTATCGTCTAGGAATTGTGCGATTTTTTGTTGTTCTAAATATGGTGGAATAGGTAGTAATAATTCTGCAAAATCAGCATAGCGAAAATCTGTTGAGCGCTCCCTAATTCCTTTAGCCAAGGAGCTAATAAAGCCTGATAATGCAAGATTTCTTAAGTAATAAGCGTAAAAATAGACATCAATTTTTTGTTTATCATGGGGCAAACAAACAGAATAAACTGGTGTTGCTTTACCATCTGAATCAGAAATACCAATTGCCCCTGCAAAAGCATCCATAGCGTGAATAACTAAATCACCTTTTCTAATTCCTTGATAGCCGTGTTCTTTTAGCGCATTTGTAAATCCTTCAGTTCTTCGATTAGCTCTCAGAGTTACTTGCCCATCCCTAAAACAAGTAACAATTTGGTCTTCCTCATTCACTTTTCTTTCTATTTTCTTAAAAATGAATTTTGAACGTTGCACATCCCAATGGCTCGGCACTTCCCCTAACCATTCCACGCCCGAATCTTTGTAACTCTCGTATCGTCTCATTTGCAAAAAATCCTTAAAATCTGACCGCTCTTATCGGTGCAATTTGCGGTTCTGTTAAAGCCCCGTCCAAACATCACAAAATGCGCCTTATATTCCCAAAATCTCACTAATCAAGCCGTCTGCTTGTTTTTCCAGCGCAAGAATGTCTTGGGCAACTTCCGCAAGGCTGCGCAATGGTTTGTGGCGGTAGAAATATTTATTGAAACTGATTTCATAGCCAATTTTCACGCTTTCCATATTCAGCCATGCTTCGCTGATGTGCGGTTGCACTTCGGCTTTGAAATAATCGTGGATATTTTGTTTAAGCGGTATGGATTCGCTGTCGCGTAAGTCGCTGCTGGTTTCATATAGGATATATTCGCCTGCTTTGCCGGTGGTGTAATAGCCAAAGTCTGCCAGCTCGTCGGTTTGGCATTGGTAGCGTTGGCAAAGGGCGTCCAATTCGTTTGGTTTGAGCTTAAGTGTTTTGGCAATGACTTTGGCGGCATTTTCGTTATACCAACTGACAGCGTTGAAGATGGCTTTTTTATCGGTGGCAGAAAGAGTGGTTTTTTCGGCTTTCAGACGACCTTCCACGGCTTCTTTGAATCGGTTGAAATCGTCAAATTGTTGTCCGCCGAAATGTTCAAGCAGTTTTGAGGCCGTCTGAAAAAGTGCGGAGGCTTTTTCCCACGTTTTGACATCCAGCAGCTTGGCTTTGTTTTTGTTGTTTAAGGCAATGCCTTGCGCTTCGCACCAAGCGGTAATTTCTTGCTCGGTTTCGGCTAAATATTCTGCGTTGTAAACTTGTTCACCATGTTGCTGATAGAGATATTGCATCGGTTCGAACAGACCCTTGTCAAAATGTAAGGATGCAATATTTTCTGCGGTAAATTGGGCAGAGCGACGATCCGGGCGTTCGATAGTGACTTTGTAATAGCCGAAATCTTGATTGTCAAAAATCTGTGAAGCTAAGCCGACCGCTTCATTTTGGCTGTCGGTTTCGCGTGCTTTAGCGGTGAAATCGAGATAGTTTTGGGTAATTTCGGCGATATGCTCCGGCGCAAATTCACAGTTTTTATCGCCGAGGTTTTTACGCAGTTTACGGAATAAGAGGCTGGCGTCAATGAGCTGTACTTTACCTTTGCGTGCCTCGGGTTTGTTGTTGGACAGCAGCCAAATATAGGTGGTAATGCCTGTGTTGTAGAACAGGTTGTTAGGTAGCTGTACGATGGCCTCCAGCAAATCATTTTCAATAATATGGCGACGGATGTTGCTTTCCCCTGAACCTGCATCGCCGGTAAAGAGGCTTGAACCATTATGTACAGAGGCCACTCGGCTGCCGATTTTGTTGTTTTTCGGCGATTTCATCTTGTTGACCATTTCCATCAGGAAAAGCAGCTGACCATCGCTGGATCGTGGAGTGGCATCAAGGGTTTCCGAATTGCCCCAGTAGTCAGGCAAGCTGACTTTGAAGCGGCTGTCGATAACCTCATTGCCGTCTTTAATATAGGCTTGGTCGCTGCTCCAGCTTTTGCCGTAAGGCGGATTGGAAAGCATAAAGTCAAACTGTTTGCCTTGGAAGCTGTCGGTGGCAAGGGTTGAGCCAACTTTGATGTTTTCGGGGTTGTCGCCTTTAATCATCATGTCGGATTTGCAGATGGCGTAAGTTTCGTCGTTGATTTCTTTACCGAATAAGAAAATTGAGCGGTCACCTTGCGATTCAGGCAGGGGATATTTTTGTTCAATGAAGTTTTGTGATTCGGTCAGCATACCGCCGCTGCCGCAAGCCGGATCGTAAATCGTAATAATGGCCGGAATTTGGTTTTGGAGCGGATCAAATACCAAATGCGTCATCAGCTCAATCACTTCCCGTGGAGTGAAGTGTTCGCCGGCTTCTTCGTTGTTTTCTTCGTTAAATTTGCGGATCAGTTCTTCAAATACATATCCCATGCCCAGATTGGTTAGGGCTGGCAATTTGTTGCCATCAGGGTCTTGTTGTTCTTTAGGGGTAAGATTGATATAGGGCGATACAAATTTTTCCAATACACTCAGCAAAACGTTTTTATTGGACATATGGCGGATTTGTTCACGCAGCTTGAAGCAGTTGATAATTTCCTGCACGTTGGCGCTGAAACCATCAAGATATTCTTCGAAATTCGCCAGCATGTACTGTGGTGTATTGCTGGCGGTTTGGTAGAGGGATTTCAACGTCCATTTTGAGGTGTTGTAGAAGACATAACCAGTAAGGGCTTCGATAGGTTGGTTATCCAATTCGGTAAATGCCAATTCTTCTTTTTGAAAGCGCACTTCTTCTAATACCGCTTCTTTGCTTTGCTCAAGCAAAGTATCCAAGCGACGAAGCACAAACATCGGCAAAATCACATCACGATATTTGCCGCGTACATACACATCTCGTAGGCAGTCGTCGGCAATACTCCAGATAAAAGAAACGAGTTTGTTGTGAACTGAATGATCCATATTTATTCCTGAGTGATTTATTACCAATTTGACGCAATATTGTTCCTTATTTTCACTAAAAGGACAATTTATGTTTTTAGAAAATGGGTATTCCGGTTTGTTTCTTTGGTTTCTAAAATCTAGATAGGATCAATTTAGGAAATAAAAATTTTGTAATAAGGCGCGTGCTTTTCCTCTAGAATATGGCAAAACAGCGTGAGAGCTGACCATCCATATTTGGAGCAAACTATGATAATTCTGCCTTCTCTGCATAATCTGCCGATGCGATGGAATTTTATACGAGAGCGACTGGAAACCGACTTTTCAGATGACCTCGAAGCCCTGCTGCATGAACGTTTTACAGAACACGAAGCCAAGCAGTTCGAGCAGGATTTTATCGACCGTATCGGCTGCGCGCCTGAAGAATATGTCCGTATCCGCCGCGCCATCCGTTTGTTGGAAGCGAGTTATCCCGACAGTCCGAACGAACTGACCTCCGCCGCCATTGCCACGCCTTTGGGCGAGATGCTGGCGGTGTTTGGCAGCAAGGGTTTGTGTTTGCTGGAGTTTGTCGGGCAGAAGCATATGGAACAGGAAATTACCGCCGTCCAAAAAGCCTTGCGCGGACGGTTTGTGTTTCGGGAAGATGAGCGAACGCAACTTCTGCGGCAGGAATTGGACTTATACTTCAAGGGTCGTCTGAAAACCTTTGCCACGCCTTTGGAGCAGATTGGCACTGAATTTCAAAAGCAGGCATGGGATGCGCTCTTGGCGATTCCTTACGGCGAAACGCGCAGCTACAAAGAGCAGGCGCAGCGTTTGGGCAATCCTAAAGCCGTCCGCGCCGTTGCCGCCGCCAACGGGCAGAACAAAGTGTCCATTCTGATTCCCTGCCACCGCGTCATCGGCAGTGACGGCAAACTGACCGGCTACGCAGGCGGCCTGAACCGCAAACAGTCGCTGCTTGCTTTGGAACGCGGCGAAGTTCAGACGACCTTGTTTTGATTTTGAAGTAAGTCGGATACTGGTATCTGACAACGCCGATTGAAATTACCGGATTCGAAAATCCGACCTGACTAAAATAGAGCAGCGGCAGATTGCTCATCAATGCCCGACCTGCCGGAAAGGAGAAATACGAATATGAACCTGAAAAACCGCCATTTCCTGAAACTTTTAGACTTTACGACCGAAGAAATCACCGCCTACCTCGACCTTGCCGCCGAATTGAAAGCCGCCAAAAAGGCAGGGCGCGAAGTGCAGCGGATGAAAGGGAAGAACATCGCCCTGATTTTTGAAAAAACATCGACCCGCACCCGCTGCGCGTTTGAAGTCGCCGCGCGCGACCAAGGGGCGGGGGTCACTTATCTGGAGCCGTCCGCCAGCCAAATCGGGCATAAGGAAAGCATCAAAGACACCGCCCGCGTGTTGGGCAGGATGTACGACGGCATCGAATATCGCGGCTTCGGGCAGGACGTGGTCGAAGAATTGGCGAAATACGCCGGCGTGCCCGTGTTCAACGGTCTGACCAACGAGTTCCACCCCACCCAAATGCTCGCCGACGCGCTGACCATGCGCGAACATAGCGGCAAACCTTTGAACCAAACCGCGTTTGCCTACGTCGGCGACGCGCGTTACAACATGGCAAATTCGCTGCTGGTGTTGGGCGCGAAGCTCGGCATGGACGTGCGTATCGGCGCACCGAAAACCTTGTGGCCGTCTGAAAACATCGTCGCCCGCGCACGCGCCGTCGCCGAAGAAACTGGCGGAAAAATCTTGCTGACCGAAAACGCGGAAGAAGCCGTCAAAAGCGTCGATTTTATCCATACCGACGTGTGGGTCAGCATGGGCGAGCCGAAAGAAGCGTGGCAGGAACGCATTGATTTATTGAAAGATTACCGCGTTACCCCCGAACTGATGGCGGCATCGGGCAACCCGCAAGTCAAATTCATGCACTGCCTGCCCGCCTTCCACAACCGCGAAACCAAAGTCGGCGAATGGATTTACGAAACCTTCGGCTTAAACGGCGTGGAAGTAACGGAAGAAGTATTCGAAAGCCCCGCCAGCATCGTGTTCGACCAAGCGGAAAACCGGATGCACACGATTAAAGCGGTGATGGTGGCGGCGTTGGGGGACTGACGGCTAACGGCAGTGCTATATCAAAAAAATGATTAAATCAGTCTATAATAAATCTGAATAACAGGCACTTACACCCCCTTCCCTCGAAGGCAGGAATCTAGACTTCTATTTTGGGCGAATGTACAGAGATTGTTGCGATTCCAAACTTTTAGATTTCCACAAAACAAAAGTCGTCTGAAAACAAGCATGATTGGTTTTCAGACGACCTTCAAACCGCTTCCTAAATTGTCCAACCAAGAAACAGGAGAAACCAAATGGAAGAAACATTTGTCCAAACGCTGACCATCGCCGGCTCGGATTCCGGCGGCGGGGCGGGGATACAGGCGGATTTGAAGACGTTTCAGATGCGCGGCGTGTTCGGCACCAGCGTGCTGACAGCCGTGACCGCGCAAAATACGCTCGGCGTATCGGCGGTGCATCTGATTCCGACCGACATCATCACTGCTCAAATCGAAGCCGTCCGCTCCGATTTTGAAATCCGCGCCTATAAAATCGGGATGCTGGGTACGGCGGAAGTGATTGAATGCGTTGCCGAAAATCTGAAAAAATGCCGTTTCGGCAAGCGCGTCCTTGATCCGGTGATGATTGCCAAAGGCGGCGCGCCGCTGTTGCAGGACTCCGCCGTTGAAGCGATGAAACGTCTGCTTCTGCCTGATACCGACATTCTGACGCCGAACCTGCCCGAAGCGGAAACCTTGACGGGCGTGCGCATTGAAAACCGCCAAGACGCGGAACGCGCTGCCAAAATCCTGCAAGATTGCGGTGTGAAAAACGTGGTGATTAAAGGCGGGCATTTGGGCGACAGCCGCAGCGAATACTGCACAGACTGGCTGTTTACGCCGGATGATGTGTTTGAATTTACCGACCGCCGCTTCCCGACGGCGCATACGCACGGTACAGGCTGCACGTTCTCCGCCTGCATCGCCGCCGAGCTGGCAAAAGGTTTCGAGACACTCGAAGCCGTGCAAACCGCCAAAAAATACATTACCGAGGCGATTCGCAACCCTTTGAACATCGGCGCGGGACACGGTCCGGTCAATCATTGGGCTTATCGGGATTGAGGGATATGGAAAGGTCGTCTGAAAACAGAAAATCCGTTTTCAGACGACCTTTTGTTGTGGCATCCGTTGATGGCAAACATCAAGCCGGATTCATGAAGCTTTCGATTTCTTGTAAGGAAATGTCGGGCGTCGCGCCGTGTCTGGAGGCGACTAGGGCGCCGAGAGCGCAGGCGAAAGTGATGGCTTCTTGAGGCTCGGCATTGTTGAGCAGTTTGTAAGTCAGTCCTGCCAAGAAGCTGTCGCCGGAGCCGACGGTATCGGCGACTTTGATGCGGAAGCCGCAGTGGCGGTAGAGTTCGCCGTCTTTGTATAAAATCGCGCCGTGTCCGCCTAAAGTGACGCAGATGGTTTGTGCGCCGGTCAAGCGGTTGAGGTAGGCGATGTTTTGTTCGATGCTGTGGTAGGGAGAGCCGTAAACTGCGGACAGTTCGTACAATTCGTCGTCATTGAGCTTGAGCATATCCGCACGCTTCATGGTGGCGAGCAGGCGGTCGGTGTCGTAGTGGGGTTTGCGCAGATTGACGTCGAAGATTTTGAATTTGGCTTTTTCCATCAGTTTGTCTAATGCCGCACGGGAAATCTCGTCGCGGGTGGCAAGGCTGCCGAACACGAAGGCATCGGATTCGGCGACACGCTGCAAGGCGGCATCTTCGACGATGATGCGGTCCCACGCGCAGGGATATACGATTTCGTATGACGCGCTGCCGCATTTGTCCAAGATGACTTTGACAAGGCTGGTATCGCATTCTTTGCACACTTGCAGCAGGTCGGTATTGACGTTTTTCGCTTGGATTTGGCGCAGCAGCTCTTCGCCGTCGGCATCATCGCCGCGACGGCTGATGATGGCAGTATCGACCCCGAAGGATTGCAAACGGACCAAAACGTTCAGCGGCGCACCGCCCAACACTTTGCCGCTTGGAAAATCGTCCCACAACACTTCGCCGAAACTGGTTACTTTCATTTTAGACCTTCCTTGCTTTGAGTTGATTGGATGGAACTGCTGCGCTGCGTACGGCTTACCTATCATGTATTTGTAGTAAAACTCCAATACTTAGGCGCGTAAGTATTATGTTTTAAAATCTACCGACTGACAAGCAATCGCGGGCTTATCCGTCAGGAAGTTTGATTCATCACAATATTGCGTTAAAGACGGCCTGATTCGGCAAATCGGCAGGGTTTATTTTTCTTTCATTTTATAAGTGCTTTGGGAAGGGGGTAGGCTGATTTTTGAAATTTAAATACAAATCGGCAGAATATGTTTGAACAGACGGGCTATATATTCCGATTTTCTTCATTTCATTACGATATTTAAAAACCCTCTCTTTAAGCCTATAATGTAGTCGTTAAAAATACCGAAAGGTCGTCTGAAAACGTGAATATCCATTTTCAAACGACCTTCATTAACGGAAAGAACAAATCATGCGTCCATTAAATGCCCGAATCCGCTTGGACAATCTGCGCCACAATTATCAAACCCTGAAACAGATTCACGGCGGCAAAATGCTTGCCGTTATTAAAGCGGACGCTTACGGACATGGCGCGGTACGGTGCGCCCACGCATTGTCCGAAATTGCCGACGGATTTGCCGTCGCTACCATGGACGAAGCCGTCGAATTGCGCGAGAGCGGCATTAGCAATCCCATCGTATTGCTCGAAGGCGTGTTTGAAGCGTCGGAATACGCTACCGTCGATAAATACAATTTGTGGCCGGGCGTCGGCAGCCAATGGCAACTCGAAGCCTTAATCGCCCATCATTGGCAGCACCCCGTCAAAGTCTGGCTCAAAATGGATTCCGGTATGCACCGTGCCGGCTTCTTCCCGCACAATTACACTTCCGCCTACACCGCCCTGAAACAATGCAAACACGTTGACAGCATCGTCAAATTCAGCCATTTTGCCTGCGCTGACGAACCCAACAACGGCATGACCGAAATGCAGCTTGAAGCCTTTGATTTGGCGTGTGAAGGCTTGGAAGGCGAAGAAAGCCTTGCCAACTCCGCTGCTATCCTGAATGTTCCCGAAGCCCGCCGCGATTGGGGTCGTGCCGGTCTGTCACTTTACGGCATTTCTCCGTTCGGCGGCGTGGACGAACGCCTGAAGCCCGTCATGTGCCTGACTTCCCGCGTATTCGGCGAACGCGTCCTGCAACCTCATTCTCCCATCGGCTACGGCGCGACGTTTTATACCAGCAAGTCCACCCGCGTCGGCCTAATTGCCTGCGGTTACGCCGACGGCTATCCGCGCCGAGCCTCGACCAACTCGCCCGTTGCCGTCGAAGGCAAACGCAGCCGCATCATCGGCAGGGTGTCAATGGACATGATCACCGTCGAACTCGATGCTTCCAAAGAAGGTTTGGGTGCGGAAGTCGAATTGTGGGGCGACATTGTTAATATCAACGAAGTCGCCGAAGCCGCCGGTATGATTCCGTATGAAATTTTTTGCAACGTCAAACGTGCGAAGTTTACCTATTCGGAGTGATTTAAGTAGCGGTTTGAACTGAAGGTCGTCTGAAAACAAAGTTAACGGTTTCGTTACATGGTTTTCAGACGACCTTCTTCATAGGGCTTTTTGAAAATCCAAATATTTTAAGAGCGGCCGTCATTCCCGCGCAGGCGGGAATCCAGAACATAAAATTTAGGAAACTTTTTTCTTTGACGATTTCTGCACGGATAAATCTGGATTCCCGCCTGCGCGGGAATGACGGCAGACGGAATATCAGGTTCGGGCAATGCAAAATTGTCAACAATCCAAGTCATATTATTCTAAAGCGGTGCTATAATTTCCCAAATCAATTTTTCAGACGACCCCTGCAAGGACCCTGACTTATGAACAATTCAGTCATCACCGTCATCGGCAAAGACCGCGTCGGCATCGTGTACGACGTTTCCAGAATTTTGGCGGAAAACCAAATCAACATCCTCAATATCAGCCAGCAGCTGATGGACGATTTCTTCACCATGATTATCTTAGTGGATACCTCGAAATGCCCCAAATCGCGGCAAGAAATGCTGGATTTGTTTGCGGAAGAGAGCAAAAAACTCGCGCTCGACATCCGCATGCAAAACGAAGAAATCTTCCAAGCCATGCACCGCATTTGAGTCGGAGGAATGTGATGAGTATCCAATCCGGCGAAATTTTAGAAACCGTCAAAATGGTTGCCGACCAGCATTTCGACGTCCGCACCATTACCATAGGCATTGATTTGCACGACTGTATCAGCACCGACATCGATGTACTGAACCAAAACATTTACAACAAAATCACCACTGTCGGCAAAGATTTGGTCGCTACGGCGAAACACTTGTCTGCCAAATACGGCGTGCCGATTGTGAATCAGCGTATTTCCGTCACGCCGATTGCCCAAATCGCGGCGGCAACCAAAGCCGATTCTTACGTCAGCGTGGCGCAGACTTTGGACAAGGCAGCCAAAGCCATCGGCGTGTCTTTTATCGGCGGCTTTTCCGCGTTGGTGCAAAAAGGCATGTCGCCTTCAGACGAGGTGTTAATCCGCTCCATTCCTGAAGCGATGAAGACTACCGACATCGTGTGCAGCTCCATCAATATCGGCAGCACGCGCGCCGGCATCAATATGGATGCGGTCAGACTGGCGGGCGAAACCATTAAACGCACGGCGGAAATCACGCCCGAAGGTTTCGGCTGCGCCAAAATCGTCGTGTTCTGCAACGCAGTGGAGGACAATCCGTTTATGGCGGGCGCGTTTCACGGCTCGGGCGAAGCGGACGCCGTTATCAATGTCGGCGTATCGGGGCCGGGCGTGGTCAAAGCCGCGCTGGAAAATTCGGACGCGGTCAGCCTGACCGAAGTCGCCGAAGTCGTGAAGAAAACCGCCTTCAAAATCACCCGCGTGGGCGAACTCATTGGCCGCGAAGCCTCGAAAATTCTGGGCATCCCGTTCGGTATTCTCGATTTGTCGCTGGCACCGACCCCCGCCGTCGGCGACTCGGTGGCACGTATCCTTGAAGAAATGGGCTTGAGCGTCTGCGGTACGCACGGCACGACGGCTGCCTTGGCATTGCTGAACGATGCCGTGAAAAAAGGCGGCATGATGGCTTCCAGCGCGGTCGGCGGTTTGAGCGGCGCGTTTATCCCCGTTTCCGAAGATGAAGGCATGATTGCCGCCGCCGAAGCAGGCGTGCTGACGCTGGACAAACTCGAAGCAATGACCGCCGTTTGTTCTGTCGGTTTGGATATGATTGCCGTTCCCGGCGACACGCCCGCGCACACGATTTCCGGCATCATCGCCGACGAAGCCGCCATCGGCATGATCAACAGCAAAACCACTGCCGTGCGCATCATTCCGGTAACGGGCAAAACCGTCGGCGACAGCGTCGAGTTCGGCGGACTGCTGGGCTACGCGCCGGTGATGCCGGTTAAAGAAGGTTCGTGCGAAGTGTTCGTCAACCGCGGCGGCAGGATTCCCGCGCCGGTTCAGTCGATGAAGAACTGATTGCCTGACCATGAAAAAGGTCGTCTGAAAACAAGCTTTGCGAGTTTTCAGACGACCTTCTCCATCCTTGTGCCTATATTTATCCGTAAAAAATGTTTACAATATGAAAATGCGCCTGTTTCTCAGGCATTTTTGCGATAGAAAGGCAATCATGCAAGTTACATCAAAATGGATAGACGGAATGTGCTTTGTCGGCACGACCGAAAACGGACACAGCGTCGTTATGGAAGGCGCGGCGGCGGAAGGGCAGGCGAAACGCGGTCCCAGCCCGATGGAAATGCTGCTTTTGGGTGTGGCGGGCTGTTCCAGCATCGATGTTGTGATGATTGCCGAGAAACAGCGTCAAAAGGTAGTGGACTGCCAAGCGACGGTTACTGCGAAGCGCGCCGACGATACCCCGCGCGTGTTCACCGAAATCCACATCCATTTTAAAGTCATCGGACACAATCTGACCGAATCCGCCATCGAGCGCGCCGTGCAGATGTCCGCCGAGAAATATTGTTCCGCCTCGATTATGCTGGGCAAGGCGGCGAAAATCACCCACAGTTTTGAAACCGTCGAAGCAGAGTAATTTTTCAGACGACCTCCCGTATCTTTCAGGGGTCGTCTGAAAAGCGTTTAGAGGCGGAATACTGTTAAAGCGTGAATAAAGACCGCCCGACAAAAAAGCAGATATATTCACGCTACACCATGAATATATCTGCTTGCTTATTGTGGATTCTCTCTCTATCAGCCTTTATAACTTGGCCTTTCGACATATTGTGCAAGCTTAGTTAGGGATTGTCAACAATTTTTAATTATATCTTAATCAGGTTTCGTGACATATTGAAATGGAATCAAGTATAAAGCGATACGGGGCGGCTCAACGCCATCGCAAATTTCCAGTCATTTCAAACAATATGCCACGCCAGACCATGAGGAGAGCTGAAATAATGAATACCGATAACGAAACCCTCCATGCGCCCACCCCTTCTTCCATGATGCCGGCAGGCAGGCACGATTCGGAGCTGTTCCGCGTTTACGCCCTGATTTTGGACGGCATCACCGACCATGTTTTGCTGCCCGGCAAAAAATTGACCGAATCCGAGCTTTGCCGCCAGATGGTCTGCTCGCGCAATACCGTGCGCGGCGCGCTGTCCCTGTTGGCACACGACAAAATCGTCGATTTGCAACCTAATCGCGGCGCGTTCGTCCATGTTCCCGATTTGAAGGAAATGCAGGACGTGTTCAACGCGCGTATCGAAATGGAAAGCATGATTTTGAACCTTCTGTCCGATATGCCCGATTTGGAAACCCGCCTCCAGCTGCTCTACGCCATGATCGAGCGTGAAGAGCAGGCGTCCGACAGCGGCGACCGCGTGGGTTGGAACCGCCTGTCCAACGCCTTTCACGTCGAACTCGCGCGCTTGATCGACAATAATGTCTTGTTCGACATCATGAACACCCTGTGCGCCCGCTCTTCGCTTATCGTTGCCGTCTTCGATGCGCAGCGTAATGAAAAACGCGCCATCAACCCCCATACCCATTCCGAACACCGCGAAATCCTCGACCTGCTGGTCAACGGCAAACGCAACCGCGTGGTCAAAATCATGCGCAAACACTTAAGCGCGTGCGTGGAGCGTTTGGAGCGCAAATACGAAGGCGAGTAATCAAAGGCCAATAAAAGGTCGTCTGAAAACGAGCGTGGGTAGGTTTTCAGACGACCTTTGTCAGCATTTTCGGTGTTGTCAAACATCTTTACGCCAACCTGCCGACCAAACCGACATTACGGCATTTTTTCATGAGACATTTCTCCAATGACCGCTTATACGCAACAGCTCGACCAAAAAATCCAATACTTGCAACAGCTTTTCCAAGGTTTGGATTTTCCTGAAATTCAAGTTTTCGAATCCCCCGAACAGCATTACCGTATGCGCGCCGAATTCCGCATTTGGCACGAAGGCGGCGAAATGTTTTACGCCATGTTCGAGCGCGGACAGAAAGCAAGCGGCGCAAGCCTGATACGTTGCGACCAATTTCCCGCTGCTTCGGAGTCTATCAATACCTTGATGCCCAAACTCATCGAAGCCGCCACGCAAAATCCCGAACTCAAAAACCGCTGGTACGCCGTAGAATTTCTGTCTGCACTGAGCGGCGAGATGCTCGTTACCATGATTTACCACAAAAAACTGGACGAAGCGTGGCAACGTGCCGCCGAAACCTTGGCGCGTGAATTGGGCATCCATATCATCGGTCGGAGTAGGGGGCAGAAAATCGTCTTGACTCAAGACTATATAACCGAAGAGCTGAACGTAAACGGCAAAACCTTCCGCTACCGCCAAGTCGAGGGCAGCTTTACCCAGCCCAATGCCCGCGTGTGCGAAAAAATGCTCGGCTGGGCGTGTGATGTTGCGCAAAATCTCGGCGGCGATTTGCTCGAACTTTACTGCGGCAACGGCAATTTCACCCTGCTGCTCTCGCAGCATTTCCGTCAGGTTTTGGCGACCGAAGTGTCCAAAACTTCCGTTTACGCCGCGCAATGGAACATCGAGGCTAATCAACGGGACAACATCAAAATCGCCCGTCTCTCCGCCGAAGAATTTACCGAAGCCTACACGCAAAGCCGCGAATTCCGCCGCCTGCAAGAACAGGGTATCTCGCTGAAAGATTATGGTTTTTCGACTATTTTTGTCGATCCGCCCCGCGCCGGCGTCGATGATGAAACGCTGAAGCTGGTTTCCCGGTTTGACAACATTATCTATATTTCCTGCAATCCTGAAACCCTACGCGCGAACCTTGATATACTTTGCCAAACCCATACTGTCGAACGCGCCGCGTTGTTTGATCAGTTCCCGTTTACGCACCATATCGAAAGCGGCGTTTATTTGAAGAAGAAATAAAGAAGCGGGGTTGAAAAAGGTCGTCTGAACATTTTAAAAACATGGATTTTCATGCGCAAAACTGTTTTCAGACGACCTTTTCCCTGGTAAGCAATTTCCAAGAAAGCCTGAATCATCATGCCCATAGATTCCTTTTTCTACCTCTTACTGCTCACCGGATTTTGTGCCGGACTGATGAATGCGGCGGTCGGCGGCGGTGGGCTGCTGCAAGTCCCCGGACTATTCAACCTACTGCCCGCTTCCACGCCCGTGGCTTCGGTGATTGGCACCGACAAATTCGCTTCCTACTTCGGCACGCTGACCGCAACGGGGCAATACCTGCGCAAAATCCCCGTGCCGTGGAAAGTGCTGCTGCCCGCCGCCGTGCTGGCGTTTGCCGCTTCCTATCTGGGCGCGAATGCCGTGGCGTATCTGCCCGTGCACTACATGAAACCGGCGATGTTGGTCATCATGGTGGTCATGTGCCTTTATACTTTTCTGAAAAAAGACTTGGGGCAGGCGGTGCGCACCGAAAAATTGACGCGCCGCGAAACCTTATGGGGCTTGCTGTTCGGCGCACTCATCGGTTTTTACGACGGCATCTTCGGGCCCGGCTCAGGCAGCCTGCTGGTCTTCGTGTTCGTCCGTTTTTACGGTTATGATTTCCTGACGGCGAACGCATCCGCCAAAGTCATCAATTCCACCACCTACCTTGCCGCGTTGACGTTTTTTATCCCGCAAGGGCATGTTGTTTGGGCGTGGGCAATTCCGCTTGCGCTGGCGAATTTATGCGGCAGCGTGGTCGGCGCGAAATTGGCGATACGCGGCGGAACTAAGTTTCTGCGTTATGGATTTATGGTGTTGCTGTGTCTGACCATAGGCAAATTTGCTTGGGATTTGATTCGATAAAAGAAGGCATACCGCAGGCAGGATTCATCCTCCGAAAGCGTTTCAGACGACCTTTGTATGCTAAAATCCGTTATCTTTCAGCATCTGACCGATAGAGGGAAAACATGGCAGGCAACACTTTCGGACAACTCTTCACCGTTACCACCTTCGGCGAAAGCCACGGCGCAGGTTTGGGCTGCATCATCGACGGCTGCCCGCCCGGACTGGCATTGACCGAATCAGACATCCAAGCCGACCTTGACCGGCGCAAACCCGGCACCAGCCGCCACGTTACCCAACGCCGCGAAGCCGACCAAGTCGAAATCCTCTCCGGTGTCTTCGAAGGCAAAACCACTGGCACACCCATCGCCCTCTTAATCCGCAATACCGACCAACGCAGCAAAGACTATGGCAACATTGCCACCAGCTTCCGTCCCGGCCATGCCGACTATACCTACTGGCACAAATACGGCACGCGCGACTACCGCGGCGGCGGCAGGAGCTCTGCCCGCGAAACCGCCGCCCGCGTTGCCGCAGGAGCCGTCGCCAAAAAATGGCTGAAAGAAAAATTCGGCACGGAAATCACCGCCTACGTTACCCAAGTCGGCGAAAAAGAAATTCAGTTTGAAGGTTACGAACACATTTCCCAAAATCCCTTCTTCGCCGCCAACCAAAGCCAAATCGCCGAGCTGGAAAACTATATGGACAGCGTGCGCAAATCGTTGGATTCCGTCGGCGCGAAACTGCATATCGAAGCGGCCAACGTCCCCGTCGGCTTAGGCGAACCCGTCTTCGACCGCCTCGATGCCGAAATCGCCTACGCCATGATGGGCATCAACGCCGTCAAAGGCGTGGAAATCGGCGCGGGCTTCGGCAGCATCGTCCAACGCGGCAGCGAACACGGCGACGAACTCACCCCGCAAGGCTTCCTGTCCAACCACTCCGGCGGCATCCTCGGCGGCATCAGCACCGGACAAGACATCCACGTCAACATCGCCATCAAACCCACCAGCTCCATCGCCACCCCGCGCCGCAGCATCGACATCAACGGCAACCCCGTCGAACTCGCCACCCACGGCAGACACGACCCCTGCGTCGGCCTGCGCGCCGCCCCCATCGCCGAAGCCATGCTCGCACTGGTCCTCATTGACCACGCCCTGCGCCATCGCGCGCAAAATGCCGACGTAGTTGTCGATACGCCCGATATTGCCAAATAGTGCGGATAAAATTGAAAGAGGTCGTCTGAAAACAAACATGACGGATTGTGCCGAACATTTTCAGACGACCTTTCTCAACGCCTATTGAGATAAGTGTGCCGGCTTGTCCGCAACATAAACATTTACAATCGAACATTCGCAAAAAAACTTAGCCAAAACACAGGCTTTATACTAAAATACCGCCATTACCGTGCCATAGCGAAACGCACGGCTTTATTTTAGAGGAATACAAACGACATGACACAAGAAACCGCTTTGGGCGCAGCTTTGAAATCCGCCGTCCAAACCATGAGCAAGAAAAAACAGACCGACATGATTGCCGACCACATCTACGGCAAATACGACGTCTTCAAACGATTCAAACCGCTGGCCGTCGGCATCGACCAAGACCTTGTTGCCGCACTGCCCCAATACGATCCTGCACTGATCGCCCGCGTTCTCGCCAACCATTGCCGCCGCCCCCGCTACCTTAAAGCCTTGGCGCGCGGTGGAAAACGTTTTGATTTGAACAACCGCTTCAAAGGCGAAGTCAGCGCGGAAGAACAAGCCATCGCCCAACAGCATCCGTTTGTCCAGCAGGCTTTGGCAGAACAAGCCGAGCGCCAAGCGGCCAAACAGGCAGCGAAAACTGAGGCAGTAGAAGCCGAACAAGTCGGCGTAGCCGCCGAAACTGAAGAAGTGGCACAAAACAACGCCGAATAATACCGAATGATTTTAAAAGGTCGTCTGAAAATGGATTTTCTGTTTCAGACGACCTTTTTTATCAGTATTTCAAATCAACGGAGGAGGGAAAAGAGGAAACACGCTTTGCAACCATTATTTTTGCTTTGACAGGGGAGGGTAAACGGTGGGTGTTTGTTGATTTTTTATTGGGGATGATACGTTTTCTAAAGATGGATTTTTGTATGCGTGAGAATTTAAGTAGATGGGAATATCTTGTTTTATTTGATTTTATTTTAAACTTGGAAAATCAAGATAAAAAAATGCGCATATCGTTTGGGATATGCGCCAAGTCTACAAAGGAGAAATAGAGGAGAAAAATCAAGCTGCATAAAGCAACTCAACGGGCGTAATTCTGACACAATAAAGAAGTCTTGTCAATGGTTTTTATGAAAATTCCTAAATTTTTGCTTTATGTGCAGCATATTGAATCAGTAGCGCAAAACAGCGACGTTTGGCGTTGGGAATTATCATCAAGACAAAACAAAAGAATTATAGTGGATTAAAATTGCAATGATACGGCGTTGCCAACGCCCTTATGTACTACCCATACACGGCGGGCGTTGCCACCTTGTCTCATTTTTATTTTAATCCACTATAAATATATGTGTCGCTGATGGAGCGCAATATATAAGGTCGTCTGAAAACCTTTCTCACCGATAATGGGAGAAATTTTCAGACGACCTTCCAGACGGTTAAATCAAGCCGTGGTTGACGGTACTATCCATACCTAAGGCATTCAGGAATTGGGTAGCGGTATAGCTTTCGCCACCTTCAAATTTAAAGGTGTCAACCGTATCATGACCGGATGGGGAATGAACCATATCCTTGATGGTCAATTCGTCATTTGAACCTTTCAGCTTCACAACCCAGTCTTTGCCTGTTGTCAATTCGACATCTTTAATCGTTAAATTCCCTGAGAAGAGAACTGTGGTATCTGCTTCTGCACGGATATTGTGCAAGGTATCGTGTCCGCTTTCCTTTCCAAACATAATGGTATTTTTAACCGAGTGTCCGGAGTCGAAAATGGCATCATTACGCGTACCACCGTCAATTACATTGTATCTTCCCAAGGTGATAATATCTTCTCCTTTGCCACCGTAGAAGGTAACTTTACCGATAACGTCTGAAAAGTCCGCAGTATCGTTATCAGCCGATCCGTAAACAACGCGGTTGTATCCCCTCTGATCAACACCGTACCAGTCAATCTTATCGGTAAGGTCGTGGACAAGGTTACCGGCTTTGTCAAAGTGAGGCGCATTCAGACCAAAATGCTCAATGACTTCGCCAACGGTATAGGTTTTGGAATCAAACTGGAATTCGCTGATTGCGCCGTAAATACCGGACTGGTTTTTGATAGTTAGGACATCGTTTGTTCCTTTGATTGAAATGTTCCAAGTATCGCCGTTCAGACGGGGAATAATAATGAATTCGGAATCGGAAGGGATATGATCGATACCAGATTTGTCATAGCTTTGGGTCATCGAAATTTCTAAATCATCCAAAGTCAGGCCACCGGTAAATCTAACGGTATTGGCATTTTGCATTCCGTTCGGGTTGAATTCGGGATCAAGATTGAAATTGTAGTCAAAGATGGTGTCGTGTCCGTATCCTTTACCAAAGACGTAAGTATCTCGGTGTTGTCCGCCTTCAAGATGGTCATTGCCGGCACCGCCGTCCAGATAATCGTCACCAACGTCGGCATATAATTTATCATTGCCGTCGCCGCCGTAGAGTTCGTCATCGCGTTCGTTACCGAAATAGCTTGTTCCGCTATCGCGCAAGATGTCATCTCCGCCTAGTCCGTACAGACGGTCACGTCCGTCGATTCCGCTGTCGATGGTATCGTTTTGCTCGGTACCGGTAAGGACATCGTCTCTTGCTGTTCCGGTAATGATCGAACCTTGTTTGTTTGAATTGGCAACAGCTTTGAGTAGGGATTCGTGGGTATAGGTTTCTCCGAGCAATTCAAAACGTCCGACGGAAACTTTGCCGTCTGCGCTAATTTGGTCTCGAATCAATACAGAACTGTTTGCTGATGTAATCAACCAGTCTTTCCCGCCTTGTGCGTTGTCATTGACGCTGATTTTGAGGTCTTTGATACGCAGGTCGTCTGAAAAACGCAAGGTATTGTTTCCTTGATCGTCGATAATCGTATCATCGTCGCCGAAAATATAGGTATCGTTACCTGCGCCGCCTTTCAGGGTATCTTTTCCTTTGCCGCCGATTAAAGTGTCGTTGCCTGCGTCGCCATTGATGTTGTCGTTACCTTCTCCACCATCCAAGTAATCATCACCGTCGCCGCCGTTGAGGTTGTCATTTCCACCCATGCCGTAAACAGTATCGTTGCCGCGTCCGCTGTTGAGACGGTTGTGTCCGGCATTGCCGGTCAAGATATTGTCGTTGTTGTTGCCTGCGCCGAAGATATTGGCATTGCCGGTCAAGGTAACGTTTTCAACATTGGTTGCTGCTGTGTAGGAAACACTGCTGATTACGGTATCGGTACCTGCATCTTTCTTTTCGATAATGACATCCTTGACATTATCAACATAATAAGTATCGTCCCCCCATCCTCCGCTCATCGTGTCGGCACCAGCTTTGCCGTCAATAGTGTCATTGCCATCACTACCATTTAAAACGTCGTCTGAATCGGTTCCATTAATGGTCAGGTTTTGTGGTTTCGCTGTTTCAATATTGGCTTTTGTTGCACGGATAAATTCAGCTACGTCCAAAACACCACTGTCAAAAATAAATTGATGGATGGAAGGAACACTGCTTCCGGCAGTATATTGGTTGCTGATGGTCAGTACGGAATCTGTGTTATTAATGGAGATTTTCCAATCCTGCCCGCCTTCATTGTTAGTAACAGCCATTATGGTCAAATCTTCGGCACGCAAGCCTCCGGTAAAGCGGACGCGGTTGCTTCCCTCGGTATCGACGATGGTATCCCTGCCGCCTGCTGCATTGAAAATGTAGGTATCGTTACCCATGCCACCGTTCAGTACATCATCACCGGATTCCCCGTTTAGAGTGTCGTCGCCATCTTCACCGAACAGTAAGTCAAAGCCTTCTCCACCGTTGATGATGTCATCGCCACCGCCACCGTAAACGGAATCATTGCCGCGTCCGCTATTAAGACGGTTACGTCCGCTGTTGCCAATAAGTATGTTATCCCCGTTATTCCCTGCTCCGAAGATATTGGCATCACCTTCTAGAATTAGATTTTTTTCTCCGGCAGCAAGCGTGTGGCTGATATTGCTGCGGATGTAGGTCCCGTTATTGGTATTTACCGTATATGCCGAGGTAGATACACCGTGAATGTGCTGTGTTGAAGGAGTTGTTTTAATATTCATAGATATTGTTTTCCGTAGAAATGAAGGATTAAACGGTGATGATGGGAACTATTTGGTTTGTTGGTGTTCCTGACTAAATAAACAATTTAGCATGGCATTGGGAGAATTGTTGGATTTAGGTACGAACGGATATAAATATGGCATGGGCGGTTTGACTGAATATTTTATTTAAAGTTCTGATTTTACGAAAAATAAATATTTTATCTTCATTTTTTATAAATAATGTGATGAGTTAATTGAATTTTTGTTATGGTTTTGCAGCATTTAAATTTGCGAAAATCTGTACTTTAAGGTACTTAAATCAAGCCTGTTTTGTATATATCATGCCGTATTACCGTTTTTCTTTTCGCTATGAAGTCAAAAAATACATTTGTTTTTCTGTGAATTTTTCATTTTCTATGTTCTAAGGCTATAATTTTAAAAAATAAAATATCGAATAAATAATAACTCGTTAAGAATATTTGATAAATGAGCTGTTGAGTATCAAGCCGTTCGGGGATGGGGTAGGGTTTTGAGGTATTGTTTCACTGAATACGCGCCTATTTTTATATTTAACGTACAAAAAGGTCGTCTGAAAACCTGATGGATAAGGTTTTCAGACGACCTTTTATTTACAACGGGAAATTACAGCGAGCGGGCGACTTCGACGATGTCGAAGCATTCCAGTTGGTCGCCTTCCATAATTTCGTTGTAGCCTTTGATCATCAAGCCGCACTCGAAGCCCATGCGGACTTCTTTGACGTCGTCTTTGTAGCGTTTCAAAGAAGACAGTTCGCCGGTGTGGATGACCACGTTGTTGCGGATGAGGCGGATATGGGAATCGCGTTTGACCACGCCGTCGGTAACCATACAGCCTGCAATGTTGCCGACTTTGGATACGCTGATGACCTGACGGATTTCGACCATACCGGTAATCTGCTCTTTCTCTTCCGGCGCCAGCATGCCGCTCATGGCTGCTTTGACGTCGTCGATGGCATCGTAAATGATGTTGTAGTAGCGGATTTCCACGTTTTCATTTTCGGCAAGTTTGCGCGAAGAAGCGTCTGCACGCACGTTAAAGCCGATGATGAACGCGCCTGAAGCGATGGCAAGGTTGACGTCCGATTCGGTAATACCGCCCACGCCACTGTGCAATACGTTCACTTTCACTTCGTCGGTGGACAGTTTTTTCAGGCTGCCCGCCAAAGCTTCGTAAGAACCTTGTACGTCTGCTTTGATGATGACCGACAAGGATTGGGCTTGGTTTTCGCCCATGTTGTTGAACATATTTTCCAGCTTCGCCGCCTGCTGTTTGGCAAGGCGAACGTCGCGGTATTTGCCTTGGCGGAAGAGCGCGATTTCGCGGGCTTTTTTCTCGTCTGCCAACACCATTGCGTCTTCACCGGCGTTCGGTACGTCGGACAAGCCGAGGATTTCGACCGGAATAGACGGGCCGGCTTCGTTGACGGCTTTACCGTTTTCATCAACCATCGCGCGGATTTTACCGAACGCAGTACCGGCCAGCAGCATATCGCCTTTTTTCAGCGTACCGCTTTGCACCAAGAGGGTGGCAACCGCGCCACGTCCTTTGTCCAGACGTGCTTCGACGATGATGCCTTTGGCGGGCGCATCGACAGGGGCAGTCAGTTCCAAAACTTCGGCTTCGAGCAATACGGCTTCGAGCAATGCGTCGATATTGATGCCTTTTTTGGCGGAAACATCGATAAATTGTACATCGCCGCCCCACTCGTCCGGCACGACTTCGTGTGCGGTCAACTCTTGGCGGATGCGCTCGGGGTTGGCAGCTTCTTTATCGATTTTGTTGACGGCAACCACCATCGGTACGCCCGCTGCTTTAGCGTGGGCAATGGCTTCGATGGTTTGCGGCATCACACCGTCGTCGGCTGCAACCACGAGAATCACGATGTCGGTTGCTTTCGCACCGCGCGCGCGCATGGCGGTAAACGCTTCGTGACCCGGGGTATCCAAGAAGGTAATCACACCACGAGGGGTTTCAACGTGGTATGCGCCGATGTGCTGGGTAATGCCGCCCGCTTCGCCTTGTACCACTTTGGCGCGGCGGATGTAGTCCAGCAGCGAGGTTTTACCGTGGTCAACGTGACCCATCACGGTAACAACCGGCGGACGCGGCAATGCTTCGGCTTCCACAGCTTCCACGCCTTCATCCAAGAATGCTTCGGGATCGTCGGCGGCGGCAGGTTTACCGATGTGGCCGAGTTCTTCCACTACAATCAGGGCGGTGTCTTGGTCGATGGATTGGTTGATGGTCACCATCATGCCCATTTTCATCAGGGCTTTGACCACTTCCACGCCTTTGACTGCCATTTTATGCGCCAAATCGGCAACGGTAATGGTTTCGGGAACCAAGACTTCGTGAACGACGGGTTCGGTCGGTGCTTGGAAGGCGTGTTGGTTCGGCTCGAGTTTGAGTTTCTTGCCTTTTTTACCGCTGCGTACGCGCTCGTCGTCGCCGTTGCGCGCATTGCGGTCGCGTCCGCCTTTACCGCCTTTACCTTTAGCGTTGCGGCCTTGGTTGTCATCGTCGCGGTTGTGGCGGTCTTCTTTTTTCGCACGGGCAGGATTGGCGGCTTTGCCTTCTGCGGGCGCGGCTTTGGCTTTTTCGGCAGGCTTGCGCTGCTCGGCAGCTTTGGCTTCGGCTGAGGGCTTGGCTTGCTGATCCGCCTGTTGTTTCATGGCTTCACGGCGCGCCTGACGCTCTTGTTTTTCTTTCAACAAGGCTTCTTGATGGGCGCGTAAAGCGGCGGCGCGGCGTGCTTCTTCGTCGCGTTGCGCTTGCTCTTCCGCGCTGACCACAGGTTGCGGAGCGGCTGGAGCAGCTGGTTTGGCTGCTTTTTTTGCGTCTTTGCCTTTATTGCCTTTGTCTTGTTTAGGCTTGGCTTTGCCTTCGGCAGGTTTTTCAGACGACCTTTGGGCAGGTTTGTCTTCAGCCTGAACTGCTTGTGCAGCGGGTTCTGCCGGTTTGTCGTCGGCTTTGCTTCCAGCTGCTTTCACTTCGGCAGGTTTTTCAGCCGCTTCAACAGGTTTCGCTTCTTCCGCTTTGACTTTCGGCTCGGCTTTTGCTGCTTTGGCAGCCTTCAACTTCGCAGCTTCCGCTTCGGCTTTCGCACGCGCTTCGGCACGGGCGGCGGCCTCAGCTTCGGCTTTCGCCTGTTCTGCGGCTTGGTCTTTCGCTTCTGCCTGCTCGGCTTTTTGCGCTTCAGATGCTGCTTTGGCTTTAGCTTCGGCGGCAAGCTCTTCCGGCGAAGGAATCGTTACGGAACGGCCGCGTTTGCGTTCGACTTTGACGCCGCTGACAGTGCTGACTTCGGTTTTTTTGCGGCGGATACTGATGGTTCCGCCGTCATTGCCGTTTTTCTTTTTCAGATAGGCGTTCAGCAGTTGCTTGTCGTCCAGCGTCAGGGAATCGCTGCCGCTGCTTTTATTGACACCGGCTTCTTTCAGTTGTTTCAGCAAATCATCGACGGGGCGTTTCAGTTCGGCGGCAAATTGTTCTACGGTTGTGTTACTCATCTGTACCCCCATTAGTTCTCTTCGGTAAACCAGTGTTCGCGGGCAGCAAGAATCACTTTTTTCGCCGCTTCTTCATCTACACCGGTTATTTCAATCAGTTCGTCAACGGCAAGTTCCGCCAAATCGTCGCGGGTGGTTACGCCGGCTTCCGCCAGTTTGCGGAGCATATCGGAATCTACGCCGTCCAGATTGCGCATGTCGTCTGAAACTTCTTCCAGCTTCTCTTCGGACGCAATCGCCATAGTCAGAATCGCATCACGCGCGCGGTTGCGCAGGGTTTCGACGATTTCTTCGTCAAAACCTTCGATGGCAAGCAGTTCGGCAGCCGGAACGTAAGCAACTTCTTCCAGCGTGGCAAAACCTTCTTCCACCAAAATATCGGCGGTTTCGTCGTCGATGTTCAGATGCGCGGTAAAGAGGTCGCGGATGGCTGCGTCTTCGGCAGCAGTGCGTTCGTCCGCTTCTTCGACAGTCATGATGTTCAACTGCCAACCTGTCAAATCAGATGCCAAGCGCACGTTTTGACCGCCGCGACCGATGGCGAGCGCAAGCTGGTCTTCGGCAACGATCACGTCAACCGCGTGTTTGTCATCGTCAATCACGATGCGGCTGACTTCGGCAGGAGACAGCGCGTTCATCACGAACTCAGCAGTTTCAGACGACCACAGCACCACATCAATGCGCTCGCCTGCCAATTCGTTGCTGACAGCGTTCACACGGGAGCCGCGCACACCGATACAGGTACCTTGCGGATCGATACGTTGGTCGTTGGCTTTAACCGCCACTTTCGCACGTTGGCCCGGATCGCGCGCCACTTCGCGGATTTCCAACAAGCCGTCTGCAATTTCAGGCACTTCCATTTCGTACAGCTTCGCAAGGAAATCGCCCGAAGTACGGCTGAGGATAACTTGTTTGCGGCCGGTGTTGCCGATTTCGTCCACACGCAAAAACAGCGCGCGGATACGGTCGCCGCCGCGGAAGTTTTCACGCGGAATCATTTGTTCGCGCGGAATTAGCGCGTCCAGCTTGCCCGGAACGACTTCGACGATGATGCCGTGGCGTTCTACGCGTTTTACCGTACCGGAAACGATGTCTTCTTTAACAGCCAAGAATTCGTTCAGATTTTGCTCGCGCTCGGCATCGCGGATGCGTTGCAGGATGATTTGTTTGGCAGTTTGCGCGGCTTGGCGGCCAAAACCTTCGTTCGGCAGCGTTTCTTCGTAGTAGTCGCCGATTTGAATGTCGGTACCCGGAATTTCTTCTTGGATTTCTTCGATGGTTTTTTCCAGGTCGGGATAGGTGTAATCCTCGTCAGCAACAATCAGCCAGCGGCGGTAAGTATGGTATTCGCCGGTATCGCGGTCGATTTCGACGCGCACGTCCATATGCTCGCGGTCGGCTTTTTTCTTGGCTGCGGTAGAAAGGGCAAATTCCAATGCTTGGAACACCACTTCCGCTTCAACGTTTTTCTCGCTTGCCAACGCTTCGGCAAGTTGCAACATTTCGCGACTCATTTTTTAGAATCTCCAATATCAAGTTTTAAAATTTAAATTCGGGGCGCAGGCGGGCTTTATCGATATTATCCAAGCCGATTTGCGCGGTTTTGCCGTCGAAAGAGAGCGTTACGGTATCGTTTTCACAACCCTCGATGCGGCCGATAAAGTTCTTTTGTCCGTCAACCGGCAGGCGGGTTTTGATTTTTGCCTGTTGCCCTGCAAAGCGCACGAAATCGGCGGCTTTTTTCAGAGGCCGGTCAAGGCCGGGGCTGGAAATTTCCAGATTTTTATAATCGATGTCTTCCACCATGAACACGCGGCTCAAATGATTGCTGACAGTCGCGCAGTCTTCGACGGTGATACCGCCTTCCTTATCGATGAACACGCGCAGCGTGCCTTGTGCAGTCAGCTCGAAATCGACCAGTTCGTAGCCCAAACCCGGCAGGGTTTTTTCGAGAATTGTTTGAATATCCATGAATCTCCCGGAGTACATAAACAAAAAAATGGCCCCGTGGCCATTTTTCGTCAAAATTGAAAAATTGGCTTATTATAACCGCTTTCCACTCAAAAGAAAAGCGTTGATTTATCGCGGCTTTTTTCAGACAACCTCATAGAATGAATACACCTGGCGGCATAAAACCAAGCTTAAAATTGTTGACAAAAACGGTCGTCTGCAAAATCGCCATTAAACCTTACCCATTGATAATCATCATTTTATTTCCAATCTTTCTTTTTCAGACGATCCCATTTCCCTACCATACGGCTTGCACGAAGCACGCCGTCATTCTAAAATCCAAAGCTGTTATCATCGAAACAAAAAGGCATTGCCATGTCCGCCCGCCCCATCTACAACTTTTCCGCAGGTCCCGCCGTCCTGCCCGAAGCCGTATTGCGTACCGCGCAGCAAGAAATGCTCGACTACAACGGCACAGGCTTCCCCGTCATGGCGATGAGCCACCGCTCAGAAATGTTCCTCAGCATCCTCCATCACGCCGAACAAGACCTGCGCACGCTGCTGAACATTCCTTCCAACTACAAAATCCTGTTCCTGCAAGGCGGCGCAACCACGCAATTCAACATGGTTGCGATGAACCTGGCGCATGGCTTCCCGTCCGCCGAGGCAGTGGTAACGGGCAACTGGAGCCGCATCGCCTACGAACAAATGAGCCGCCTGACCGATGCCGAAATCCGACTGGCGGCGCACGGCGGCGAACAATTCGACTATACCGCCCTGCCGCCCGTCGAAACTTGGGACATAGACAAAAACTCCGCCTTCGTCCACTTCGTCATCAACGAGACCGTCAACGGCCTGCAATACCAAACCGTTCCCAAACTTTCAGACGACCTGCCGCCGCTCGTTTGCGATATGTCCAGCGAAATCCTCTCGCGCGAGTTTGACGTTTCCGACTACGGGCTGATTTACGCGGGCGCACAAAAAAACATCGGCCCCGCCGGCGCAACCGTCGTCATCATCCGCGAAGACCTGCTCGACCGCTGCCCCGACAGCATTCCCGACGTCTTCAACTACCGTTCCCACCTCAACCGCGACGGCATGTACAACACCCCGTCAACTTACGCCATTTATATGTCCGGTTTAGTGTTCCGCTGGCTGCTGACGCAAGGCGGCGTGAAGAAAATCGAAGCCGTCAACAACATCAAA
The DNA here is from genome assembly GCF_001807625.1 of Neisseria sp. HMSC03D10. Taxonomy (NCBI): domain Bacteria; kingdom Pseudomonadati; phylum Pseudomonadota; class Betaproteobacteria; order Neisseriales; family Neisseriaceae; genus Neisseria; species Neisseria sp. HMSC03D10. The sequence continues at coordinate 4,684 of NZ_KV789517.1, read as the reverse complement.
GCCCAAACGCTTTACGACGCCATCGACGGCAGCGGCGGCTTCTACATCAACCGAATCCGCCCCGATGCCCGCTCGAAAATGAACGTCGTCTTCCAAACCGCCTCAGCCGAACTCGACCGCCGCTTCGTCCTCGAAGCCGAACTGCAAGGCTTGTGCCTGCTCAAAGGCTACAAAACCGTCGGCGGTATGCGCGCCAGCATCTACAACGCCATGCCGCTCGAAGGCGTACAGGCGTTGGCGGACTTTATGAGCGATTTCCAACGGCGTTACGGCTAAGGGTTTTATTTCTATATATAAAGGTCGTCTAAAAATTTGCCACGCTTGTTTTCAGACGACCTTTATATTTGGATGCAGCGGATTAACAGCTTCTATTTATGTAGAGTAAAGTTATGTAATGATTTTAGTGCCTATTGTATTGTTATGCTTCTTAACCGCGTTTCCAAACATGGTGTTTCAATTCGCTTTGTGCTATAAAATCCGCTGTTTTAACTGATTCGAAAGAAAAAAATGGACGCTTTACACCTTCTCACCACACGTCGTTCATCTAAAAAACTGACTGCTCCCGCGCCGAACGCAGAGCAACTGGAAGCGATGCTTCAAGCCGCTACGCAGGTTCCCGATCACGGCAATATGCGTCCGTTCCGCTTCACCGTCATTCAAAGCGCGGAAGGATTGCAACGTTTCCGCGAAATTTTGTGCCGGACCGTTACCGAATTGAATTTTGGCGACGATGCCATGAGAAAGGCCGAGCGGGTGGGCAGTATGGCTCCGATGGTCATCGGCGTAACTTTTGCGCCTAATCGCGAAGTGGCGAAGCCCAAACCCGAATGGGAACAGATGTTGAGCGCGGGCTGTGCCGCCTACGGGTTGCAGCTTGCCGCTTCCGCGCAGGGCTTCGACAATGTGTGGATTACGGGAATGTGGGTCAACAGCCCGCTCTTGCGCGAAGCATTCGGCTGTTTGGACAAAGACAAAATCATCGGGCTGATGATGATCGGCTCTTCTGTGGAAGAGGGGGGCGGTGCGAAAAATACCGATTTGGAACAATTCGTAACAACTTGGTAAACGGTTCGCAATGTAAAAAGGTCGTCTGAAAACCACGATTCAGGTTTCAGACGACCTTTGGTTTTGGGCAAAGCCGAATCGGCAGCTGCCTTTTCCGGCTTCGGGCAAAAGGCGTACAATCCGAATTCAAACGAACCGGAACGAATTGAAACGAATCCAGATGAAACCGAAAATACAAAGACACGAACACATCCTCGCCCTGGTGCGTGAGCAGCATTTCATGACGGTCGAGCAGCTTGCGGAAGCCTTGGACGTTACCCCGCAGACCATACGCCGCGACATACAGGAATTGAGCGAAACGCGGCAGTTGAAGCGTTATCATGGCGGAGCGTCGGTCGGCGATATTTCCGGCGGCGTGGCACAAGGCAAGCGCAATCATTGCCAAAATGAAAAAAACGCCATCGCCCGCCTGATTGCTGCCCACATTCCCGACAATTCGTCGCTGTTTATCAGTATAGGCACGACGATGGAAGCCGTTGCCGCCGAGTTGGTCAAACAGCGTAAAAACCTGCGGATTATCACCAACAATATTTACGTCGCCTCCATCACGTCCGCGCGCACCGACTACACCGTCATCATCACCTCCGGCGTCGTTCGCCCCTTGGACGGCGGGATTACGGGCGTGGCGACGGTCGATTTTATCAATCAGTTTAAAGTCGATTATGCCGTCATGAGTACGCACGGCGTGGAAAGCGACGGCTCGCTTTTGGACTACGACTATAAAGAAGTCAGCGTCATGCAGGCGATGATGACCAATGCGCGGGTCAGGTATTTAGGCGTGGACCACAGCAAATTCAACAGCAACGCCTTGGTCAGGCTGGGTGACATCGGCTCGTTTGACAAAGTATTTACCGACCGCGTACCGGAAGCCGCCATGCAGAAGGTTTTGGGCGATGCGGGCGTAGAATGGCTGGTTGCCGAACCTGTGCCGCTTTGAGTGCGCCACTATAACGATAGAGTCAAGTCGGGTACAATAAAGCCCTTTTCAGACGACTTTTTATAAATATGTCGTCTGAAACCCAATCCCTTCCCAATAAAGAACCATTATGCTCAATAAAGACCAATTCGCGGACAACCATTTCATCCGCACCATCATCGAAGAAGACCTAAAAAGCGGCAAACACGAAGCCATCCAAACCCGTTTCCCGCCCGAACCCAACGGCTACCTGCACATCGGCCACGCCAAATCCATCTGCCTGAACTTCGGTTTGGCATATATTTACGACGGCTTGTGCAACCTGCGTTTCGACGATACCAACCCCGAAAAAGAAAACGACGAATACGTCAACGCCATCAAAGAAGACGTCGAGTGGCTCGGTTTCCATTGGGCGGGCGAGCCGCGTTTCGCTTCCAATTATTTCGACCAGCTTTACGACTACGCCGTCGGTTTAATCAAAGACGGCAAAGCGTATGTCGATGATTTGACACCCGAAGAAATGCGCGAATACCGCGGCACGCTGACCGAGGCGGGTAAAAACAGCCCTTACCGCGACCGAAGTATCGAAGAAAACCTCGACCTGTTCACGCGCATGAAAAACGGCGAGTTCCCCGACGGCAGCAAAACCCTGCGCCTGAAAATCGACATGGCATCAGGCAACATCAATATGCGCGACCCCGTCATCTACCGCATCCGCCGCGCCCATCACCACAACACCGGCGACAAATGGTGCATCTACCCGATGTACGACTACACGCATTGCATTTCCGATGCCATCGAAGGCATCACGCATTCCTTGTGTACGCTCGAATTTGAAGCCCACCGCCCGCTGTACGACTGGGTGTTGGACAACATCCCCGCGCCGCACGCCACACGCCCGCGCCAATACGAGTTTTCCCGTTTGGAGCTTTTGTATTCCATCACCTCCAAACGCAAGCTGAACCAACTGGTTTCAGACGGCCACGTTACCGGCTGGGACGACCCGCGTATGCCGACCATTTCCGGTATGCGCCGCCGCGGCTACACGCCAGAAGGCCTGCGCCTGTTTGCCAAACGCGCCGGTATTTCCAAATCTGAAAACATCGTCGATATGAGCGTGTTGGAAGGCGCGATTCGCGAAGAGCTGGAAAACTCCGCCCCGCGCCTGATGGCAGTCTTGAACCCGCTCAAAGTGATTCTGACCAACTTTGAAGCCGGCAAAACCCAAAGCCGCCGCGCCGCGTTCCACCCCAATCACGAAGAAATGGGCGAGCGCGAAATCCCCGTGTCCCAAACCATCTACATCGAGGCAGACGACTTTGCCGAAAATCCGCCCAAAGGCTTCAAACGCCTGACCCCGGGCGGCGAAGTGCGCCTGCGCCACGGCTATGTGATCAAGTGCGACGAAGTCGTAAAAGACGCAGCGGGCAATGTAGTCGAACTCAAATGCAGCATCGACCATGACACCTTGGGCAAAAATCCAGAAGGCAGAAAAGTCAAAGGCGTGATTCACTGGGTTTCCGCCGAACACGCCGCCGAAATCAAAGTCCGCCTGTACGACCGCCTCTTTACCGTCGAGCGTCCCGATGCCGTGCGCGGCGAAGACGGCGAATACCTGCCGTTTACCGATTTCCTCAACCCCGAGTCCGTCAAAGAAATCACCGCCTATGCCGAACCTGCCGCCAAAAACCTGCCCGCCGAAAGCCGTTGGCAGTTTGAACGCATCGGCTATTTCGTCACCGACCGCAAAGACCACAGCAAAGACACGCCGGTGTTTAACCGCACGGTAACGCTGAAAGATTCTTGGCAGGCAAAATAATTGGTAAGAAGGCAGTCAGTATGCACTGGCTGCCTTTATTGTGTTTAAATTTTTGATTTTATAATAGGAATTTTATGGAAAACCAAATACCCACTTCACAGGAAGTTCGATATCACGAACCCAAACGCCTTCCTGCTTCTGCAGGCATCAAGTGGATTACCGACGCTTTCGGTATTTTCAAACTTCATCCGTGGAAATGGATAGGCGTATTATTGGCCTATATGATCGTAGGCTTTGTGGTTTCTATTATTGACTTACTAGGAATTAATGCGCTTTCTAGTTTAAAAGGTATTGTATTCAGCTGGGTGGGTTCATGCTTAGTAGGCGGAGCTATGTATGTTGCTAACAATATCAATAATGGAAAAGCATTTGATGTGAAAGATTTTTTTATTGTTTTTTTAGATAAAAAAATGAGTTTTTTCATTTTATTGTTACTTCAGGTGCTGTTCAGTATAGCTGTTAGTTTGCTTATCATTCCGCTATATTTTGCAGGTCATTGGGCAATGATGATAGGTGTTGTATTGATTGTTATTGTCCTTTTGTCTATATTTTTATTAACCCCCGCTTTGATTGTTTTAGATGGTCTGAAGCCATGGGAGGCTATTAAAGCTAATGTTAAAGCGGCTATGTGTAATATTCCTGCAATATTAGTTTATGTTGTAGGTGTGGCTCTCTATTCTTTTATGTGGGGCGTATTAGGCAGCATGTTAGGCCAGTGGATTATCATGATCATACTTTTACTATTCCTACCTGTCAGCGCAGTTTTACTGCTGTCCCCTTATATTGCTTACCGCAGTATTTACCCTAATGGTCGTATTGTAAAATCCTAAGTGGATAAAGGCCGTCTGAAACATTTGAACTGCACCCCAAAAGTTGGACATCCC
>NZ_KV789516.1:1116-9826 GCF_001807625.1 Neisseria sp. HMSC03D10 | reverse complement strand
AGAGGCTGAGACAATGAACACGTTCTTAAACAATATCCGCCACAACATACAAAGTCGTCTGAAAACCCGCCCCATCCGCTTTAAGACGACCTCACGCCTTGAGCCGAAGCAGGCGGAAAAACTGTGTTAGAATCCCAAGCTCTTGAATAAACGGACCAATATCCCGTCTGCAAACCACATTCTCATCCACCCGATTTCAGACGGCTTTTAAGACAGCACTATGAAAAAACACCTATACCGCATCACACTCCTCACCATCACCGCAGCCATCCTCTCCGCCTGCCCGAGCAAACGCATCAAAAACCTCCCCGAAGTCGACACCACCACCGTCAAAGGCCCTGACCGACCGACCGGCACACCCGACCCCGCCGGCACCACCGTCAGCGGCGGCGGCGCGACCTACACCGTCGTGTCCCACCAAGAACTGCCGCACTGGAACACCCAATACTTCGTCAAAAGCCTCCAATCCTTCCGCTTAGGCTGCGAGAAACTGAAAAACCGCGCAGGCTGGCAAGATGTCTGCGCCCAAGCCATGCAGACACCCCTCCACCATTTCCAAGCCAAACATTTCTTCGAACGCTATTTCACCCCTTGGCAGGTCAGCAACAACGGTAACCCCGCAGGTACCATCACCGGCTACTACGAACCCGTCCTGCTCGGCGATGACAAAGCCACAAGCAAAGCCCGTTTCCCCATCTACGGCATCCCCAACGACTTCGTTTCCGTCCCACTGTCCGCCAATTTGAGAGGCAGCAAAGCCACCGTCCGCATCCGCCAAACCGGTGCCAACAGCGGCGTCATCGACAACAGCGGCACACACACCGCCGACCTGTCCCAATTCCCCATTACCGCCCGCAGCACCGCCCTCAAAGGCAGATTTGAAGGCAGCCGCTTCGTTCCTTATTACACCCGCAACCAAATCAACGGCGGCGCGCTCAACGGCAAAGCCCCCATCCTCGGTTACGCAGAAGACCCCGTCGAACTCTTCTTCATGCACATCCAAGGTTCAGGTCGTCTGAAAACCCCGTCCGGCAAATACATCCGCGTCGGATTTGCCGACAAAAACGAACACCCCTACGTCTCCATCGGACGCTACATGGCGGACAAAGGCTACCTCCCCCTCTCACAAACCAGCATGCAGGGCATCAAAGCCTACATGAAGCAAAACCCCGGCCGCCTCGCCGAAGTCTTGGGACAAAACCCCAGCTACGTCTTCTTCCGCGAACTGACCGGCAGCAGCGAAGCCGGCCCGGTCGGCGCATTGGGCACACCGCTCTTGGGTGAATACGCAGGCGCCATCGACCGCCACTACATCACCTTAGGCGCGCCGCTGTTTGTCGCCACCGCCCATCCGACCACCAAAAAAGCCCTCAACCGCCTCATCATGGCGCAAGACACAGGCAGCGCCATCAAAGGCGCCGTCCGCGTGGACTACTTCTGGGGCTACGGCGATGAAGCAGGCGAGGTTGCCGGCAAAATGAAAACCACAGGCTACGTCTGGCAACTCCTGCCCAACGGCATGAAACCCAGCTATCAGCCTTAACATCGGCTAAAAAGTCAAAAGGTCGTCTGAAAACTGGTTTTCAGACGACCTTTTGCTTCTCAAACAAGCCGATATAGCGGATTAAATTAAGCCAGCCGTAGCGCGGGTTTTGCCCGCGAATCCGCCAATCTAATCCCGAACCGGACACTCTTCCAAACCGTTTTCCGTGAGCAAAGCCCACGCTACAACCTAAAAATCACAAAGGTCGTCTGAAAATGTGCCTTCAGACGACCTTTGTGATTCTCAAACAAGCCGACACAGTAAATTAAATTAAGCCGGCCGTAGCGTGGGCTTCGCCCGCGAGTCCGCCGATCAAAATTGTGAATCGGGCAACCGCCCAAGCCGTTTTCCACGGGCAAAGCCCACGCTACAATCTGCTACCTGTATCGGCGGCGTACCGTTATTCCCCAACCCGCCTACCAAGTCGAATAAGGATGTTTGCTCAAATACGCATTGGTAAATTTTCCTTCCGACGTAATCTCCGCGCCCAGCCAGTCCGGTTTTTCAAACGGCGTATCTTCCGCAGGCAGCTCGACCTCCGCCACCACCAAAGGCGCGTTATCGCCGAAATACTCGTCGATTTCAAACACAAAGCCCTTAAATTCCACCCGATAACGGTGTTTTTCCATCTTAAACGGACACATCGTCTCCATCATCTGCTGCGCGTGCGCCAAAGGAATTTCGTATTCAAACTCGCTGCGGCTGACATCCGAAATATAGCCTTTCAAAGTCAACCAAGCCTTATCGTCAATAATGCGCACGCGGATGGTGCGCTCTTTTTCCACGCTCAAATAGCCCTGCTGCAACACTTGCGGCGCAGAGGCTTCGCGCTTCCAGTCATCGTTTTTCAACAGGAAGCGGCGTTCGATTTCAATAGTCATCTGTTTGATTCCAATATAAAAGAAGGTCGTCTGAAAACAGGTTTTGCAGGTTTCGCACACACCTTAAAACGGCTTGAACACCACCATATACAAAGCGACGACCATCATCAATACAGGCACTTCGTTAAACACCCTGTACCACTTGTGCGAATGCGTATTGCGGTTTTCCTCAAAGCCGCGAAGCAGCGCGCCGCAATAAAATTGATAAGCCAAAAGCAGCAGGCCCATCGACAGCTTCACATGCAGCCAGCCCTGCCCCCACCAGCCCGTCACAAACGGAATCACAATGCCGCACACCAGCGTCCCGAACCCCAACGGCGACATAAACTTATACAGCCGCCGCGACATTGCCGAGAGCCGCTCATATTCCACCGGCTGCTCCGCCGCTTCGACCTGCGCCAGATTCACAAAAATCCGCGGCAGGTAAAACAGTCCGGCGAACCACGAAATCACAAAAAACACATGCAAGAGCTTAAACCACAAATACATTTTCAGACGACCTCACGCTCGAAAACGCGTATTTTACCCGCCAAACCGCAGCGGCTGTTTTCTTTATGTCAACGACTGTCTGTTTTATGCCCGAAAAATGGTAAATCACATCATAATTCCAGACTGTTTATATGCAATAAGATTAGATTTTGTTAGAATGCATATGTAATTAAACTAATATACCCACTCCCCGCGGGAAAAACACAAAACGGAAAGAAAACATGATTAAGCAATTTGAAATCAGCACCAGCGTTCAAAAACAACTCGGCGACTACCTTGCCGCCAACCAGACCGACCTCAAAACCGCCATGGCGGACGAAACCCGCAACGGCGAAGTCGCCGCCATCATCCATGCCGGCCTGCCCATGATGGTACGCAAAATCTATTCTCTGGAAAAAATGAAAAACTTCTTCTGGACGAAAAAAGAACTGATGGTCGAATTCGTCGCCATGCGCCTTGCCGCCGCCGAAAAGAAAAACGCCAAGAAAAAACGTTAAGCCGTTGCTGCATATTGAGAAAAAAGATTGAAGGTCGTCTGAAAGTTTTCAGACGACCTTTTACAATACGGCATAGCCGGCCCGTTTACATCGATACCGCTTATTTGTCGGCGCGCCATTTCCGCCCCACCTGCGCGAGGACAGAGAATGTATCAAAAATAAACGAACCGGTCATAACGCCTTCCCGCAGCAACCAACCTGTTTGCCGTTTTACCGAAATGGCGGGCAACAAAAAACCCTCGGAAAACCGAGGGTTTTTAAAATTGGTTGCGGGAGCAGGATTCGAACCTACGACCTTCGGGTTATGAGCCCGACGAGCTACCATGCTGCTCCATCCCGCGTCAGAAGCTAAAACTATACTTTCATTCCGGGAAGGTGTCAAGGATTTTCTTGATTAAATTGTTTGTAACAAAAAATTCCTATAACTTCAAGTAATTACTTTTAAGCCGAAAAGCCTGCCTATGGGTACGGCTTTTGTCATTCGCGGTGGTAGGGATGGTTATGGAGGATGGAGACGGCGCGGTAGAGCTGTTCGGTCAGCAGGACGCGCACCATACCGTGCGGGAGGGTGAGGCTGGAGAGGCGCATCATCATGCGGGCTTGTTGTTTGAGGCGGTCGGTCATGCCGTCGGCGCCGCCGATGACGAAGCAGACGTGTTCGCCGTTTTGCTGCCAGCTTTTGAGGTGTTCCGCCAGCTCGACGGAGGTCGGGGCTTTGCCGCGTTCGTCGAGGACGATGAGGAATGCGCCTTGGGGGATGGCTTCGAGGATGCGTTTTTCTTCCGCCGCCATGCCTTGTGCGGCGTTGACGCCTGCGCCGCGTTTTTCGGGTTTGATTTCTTTGAGGGTGTAGGCGACGTCGCGTCCGAAGCGTTTGGCGTATTCGCCGACGGCTTCGTCCACCCAGCGGGGCATTTTGGTGCCGACGGCGAGGACGGTGATGTTCATGGGTTTCCTTGGTCGGATGGGGTCGTCTGAAAGGTTTCAGATGACCTTTTGGTTTGAATGATGTTGAAACGGGATTCTTGAAGCCGATATTGTTGTTGTTCGGTCAAGGGGTCGTCTGAAAACTTCAGTTTGGGCAAAGATATAGTGGATTAAATTTAAATCAGGACAAGGCAACGAAGCCGCAGACATTACAAATAGTACGACAAGGCGAGGCAACGCCGTACTGGTTTAAATTTAATCCACTATAAGATTCGGCGTGCGCAATAAAGCCGTCTGTATGCACAGACGGCTTGGGGTGATGGCTTAGTCGGCGGCGTGCCAGGGTTTTTGCGCGCCGGCGTGGAAGCTGGGTTTTTCGCCGCCCCAGAGGGTGTCGATGTCGTAGAAGTCGCGGACGGCGGGCAGCATGACGTGGACGACGAGGTCGCCTGCGTCAACGAGCGTCCATTCGCCGCTGTCGCCTTCGGTGCTGAGGATTTCGAAGCCGGCTTCTTTGAGGCTGACGGCGACGTTGTTGGCGAGGGCTTTGATTTGGCGGGTGCTGTCGCCGCTGGCGATGATCATGCGGGCGAACAGTGAGGTTTTTTCTTGGGTTTCGAGGACGGAGATGTCTTTGGCTTTGATGTCTTCGAGGGCTTCGACGGCGGTTTCGACCATTTTTTGCAGGTCTTGCAGTTCTTGTTCGTTCATTGTTTTCCTAATGGTGGGAATGAAATGGGGTTTGGACGGTATTATAACTTATCTGTATGAATTTACGCTATTTTCCGCTTTGGTACAGTTTGTGTTCGCGGATGTAGCGGGCGACTTGGGGCGGGAGGTCGTCTGAAAGTCTGCCGCTTTGGAGGGTTTGGCGGATTTGGGTGGAGGAGGTGTTGTGCAGGGGGGCGTTGAGGATGCGGACGCTGCCGTTTTGGAGGGCTTCGCCCAGCCAGGCGTGGAGTTCGCGCGGGGTTTGGTTGAGGTTGTCGCCTTGGCGCATGGCGACGGCGATGTGGGTTTGGCGCACGAGGGTCTGCCATTTTTTCCAAGTGTGCAGTTTCATGAGGCTGTCGCTGCCCATGAGCCACCAAAGTTGGGCGGCGGGGAATTGCTGGCGGAAGATTTGGACGGTGTCGAAGGTGTACGTCGCGCCGTCGCGGACGATGTCGCAGTCGCTGGCGGCGAAGCGGGGGTCGTCGGCGATGGCGAGTTCGGTCATGATGAGGCGGTCTTGGGCGGGGGCGCGGGACGGGTCTTTGTGGTAGGGGTCGCCTGCGGGCAGGAAGACGACGGTGTCGAGTCCGATTTCGTCGGCGAAGGCGCGGGCGATGTGGAGGTGGCCGTTGTGGATGGGGTCGAAGGTGCCGCCGAAAAGTCCGATGTTTTTCATGGGTGTCCTTGGGTGTGGGGTGTGCGCTCTGTTTGGGTTTCAGACGACCTGTCGGGTTTATGGGTTGTCGGGGTCGTCTGAAAGGCTTTTTGCCTCGGGACTGCCGTCGACAACCAGGGTGAGTTTGCCGGTGGTCGGGTGGATGACGAGTCCGTGGACGGCGATGTCGGCGGGCATAAGCGGGTGGTTGCGGATGACTTTGACGGTGTGGCGGACGCTGTCTTCTACGTTGTCGAAACCGGTCAGCCAGTTGTCGAGGTTTATGCCCGCGTTGCGCAAGGTTTCGATGCGGTCGTCGGGGATGTCGCTTTCGTGTACTTTTTCAAGGAAACCGGCGGCGTTCAGCCCCTTCATGCCGCAATCGTAGTGGGCAATGACCATGATTTCTTTGACTTTGAGTTCGAACACGGCGACCAAAAGGCTGCGCATGACGGAACCCCAAGGATGGGTAACGACCGCGCCGGCGTTTTTGATGAGCTTGGCGTCGCCGTTTTTCAGTCCGAGCGCGTCGGGCAGCAGTTCGATGATGCGCGCGTCCATGCAGGACAGGATGGCCAGTTCGCGGCCGGGATATTTGTCGGTGAAATATTTTTCGTATTCGCCCGATTCGACAAAATTTTGATTATAGGCGAGAATTTCGCTCAATTCGCTCATGGTGTTGGACCTCCGACAGAATGGGACGATTATAGCGGTTTTCGGGCGGTTTGGCTTTGCATCGTGTACCGTCCGGCTATGGATAGAGTTGATTGCAAATTGAAACAAAGCAGATACAATCCGCTTTATGTTTATGATTGGACTGAGGAACGGCCATGTCTTCGCACCCTTGTTTTTCCGAAACGATCGACCGCCGCACCCACGACGCGCTCTACGATTGGGCGCGGGCAAGTTACGGCGCCTCGGACGACTGGAACACGCTCTATCTGAACGGACTGGCTTTGGGTCGTCTGAATCCGTTTTGGCGCGAACGGATCAAACAAGACTGGCAGGAAGGGCTTTCTGAAATTTCAGACGACCTCTGCCTGCAAACGGACAACTGGCTGGCGATGGGCGACAGTTTGCAGCACTTGGCGCACGAATGGAAAAGCCTCGGACTGCTGTACGGCTGGCGCGACGAAAAGTTTGACGTGTGCGGCGACGCAGGCAAGGTGCTTTTTGCGTTGGAACGCGCCGCCTTCCGCCCGTTCGGACTCATGAGCCAAGCCGTCCACCTCAACGGACTGGTGCAAACCGACGGCGGCTGGCATTTTTGGATAGGCCGCCGCAGCCCGCACAAAGCCATCGATCCCAACAAACTCGACAACCTCGTCGGTGGCGGCATTGCCAGCGGCGAAACCCCGTTTGAAGCCGTCTGCCGCGAAAGCGAAGAAGAAGCCGGACTGATGCCGCCCGCCCTCGACACCCTCCGACCCGCCGCCCGAATCCACAGCCTGCGTCCCGTCTCGCGCGGCATCCACAACGAAATCCTGCACATCTTCGACATCGTCCTGCCCGAAACCGTCCGCCCCGAAAACCAAGACGGCGAAGTCGCAGGGTTTGAATTGATGAACGTTTCGCAACTTGTCGAAACCATGTTGTCCCAAACCATGATGCACGATGCCCAGCTCGTTACCCTCGAAGCCCTCAAACGCTACGGCGCGCTCGACAGGCAGCATCCGCTAAGCCTTTGGCTGGACAGCCTTTGCCGCTAAACGAAACCAATAAACAAAACCCCGCCGTTTCCCTTTCACGATTCCCCAAAAGGTCGTCTGAAACCCATGCTCCGACTTACCGACATCTGCAAACGCTTCGACAGCAAAACCGTCGCCGACCGCATCAGCCTGACCGTCTCCGCAGGCGAAACCCTCGCCGTCCTCGGACGCTCCGGCTGCGGCAAATCCACCCTGCTCAAAATCATCGCCGGCATTGTCAAGCCCGACAGCGGCGAAGTTTGGCTGGATGGGCAGGACATCACCGCCGTCCCGCCCGAAAAGCGCAACGTCTCGCTGATGTTTCAAGACTACGCCCTGTTCCCGCACCTGACCGCCCAAGAAAACGTCGGCTTCGGACTCAAAATGCGCCACCTGCCCAAAGCCGAAATCGAAGCACAAACCATGCAGGCGCTGCGCGACATCGGTTTGGAAAACGAAGCCCGCCGCAAACCCGGCAGCCTCTCCGGAGGCGAACAGCAACGCCTCGCCCTCGCCCGCGCCCTGATTATCAAACCGTCCCTGCTCCTCTTGGACGAAGCCTTCTCCAGCCTCGACACCCACCTGCGCCACAACCTCTACCGCCTGACTGACGAGAGCATCCGCCGTCAAAACATCCCCGCCGTCCTCGTAACCCATTCCCCCGAAGAAGCCGCCGCGCTGGCAGACCATATCGCCCTCATGCACGAAGGGCGCATCCTCCAATACGGCACGCCCGCCGAACTCTTCCGCCGCCCCGCCGACGCCCAAGCCGCCCGCCTGCTCGGGCTGCCCAACACCGACGATGCGCGCCACATCCCGACACACGCCATCCGTCCCGACCCGCAAGGTACACCCTGCCGCATCCTGTCCCTCACCCCCTTGCCCGACAGCCTGCGCCTGACCTTCGCCCACCCCGAATACGGCGAACTGACTACCCTTCTGCCCGCCGGACAGCTACCCGCCGGCGATACCGTGCCGATACATATCGATAAAAGACAAATCGTCTGGTTTGAACCGTCGCGATGATGTTTTGTGTCCCGCCGTCGTTTGACCCGTCGGGCAAATCAAAAAAGGTCGTCTGAAACTTTTCAGACGACCTTTGCTTTGACTTCCGACAGCTTGGGGAGTTAAAACAGCCAGAGCTTATTTTTTAATCGCGGTACGCATATTGTCGGCGATGTGGGTAGCGCCGACGGTCAGACCGGACATACCGATCAGCGATGCAGCGGCGAGTTTGATCAATTCTTTCATTTTGAGTCTCTTTCTTGTGTTTGTGTTGCGGATATTATAGTGGATTAACTTTAAACCGGTACGGC
>NZ_KV789516.1:0-1096 GCF_001807625.1 Neisseria sp. HMSC03D10 | reverse complement strand
TTCGTCGCCTTGTCCTGATTTTTGTTAATCCAATATATCGTCGGGTCGGCTGATTATTTGCCGGCTTCGGCGATGTTTTTGGCGGCGGTCATCGCGCTGGCGGTCAGACCGGACATGCCAATCAGGGAGGCGGCTGCCAATTTAATTAAGTTTTTCATGGTCATCTCTCTTTCTTTTGTTCCCGCCGCCGAACTGGGCGGTCTGCGGTTCGCGCTTGTGTCGGCATCTGATGCCGGAATCGGTTGAAAGCCGAAAGCTGCTCCGCCGCGGGCAGGAAGGTTGTTTGTGGGGGTTTGGGAAGCGTTTAAAATATTTCGTTTGTTTTCAAATTATTTTTTTGCAGCGGTTTCGATATTGCGGGCAACCATAGAGGCTGAAGCGGTAACACCGGCCATACCGATTAAAGAGGCTGCGGCCAAGGTCAATAAATTTTTCATTTCGGGTAATCCTTTTACATATTAATCAAATGTTATTTAACAACATCTGTATTCGTCGTCGGCGTGTCTGCCATATCGACAGGTGTCATGATACCGCCTTAATTGATAAATTATACAGTTTTTTTGTAAAGAAAATAGCGGTATTAATGCTTTAATGTAATTATTTTGATAAATTATTTTTATTTTTGAAAATGACACCGATGTCTTGAAGAATGACACCGATGTCTTAGTTACAAGCCGATTACAAATTGTTTATTTTAGAATAGATACTCTCGGATTTTTTGTTGCCAAATTACATCATTTTAGAAAATTTTTAAATTTTCCTTTTATTTTTCAATCAGATAAAAAACAACACTTTTCCGCTTGGATTTTGGATTTTTAGTCTAAGGCTATAATTGCCATTGCCATTTTTTAAATAACCCATCTATTTTTGGCAAAAACAGGTCGTCTGAAACCAAAATCCCTGCCCGACAAACCTGAATCCGCTGTTTTCTTGTGAAATTGCTCATCAAATCTCTAGTCCGGCGCTGCCGTTTACGCGCCCATCAAATTGATTCGCTACCACTGCTGCACCCTGCGTTCTGCGAACCGCTGTTCGGCATCGGTTTATCAGTCATTCCACCTCATCCTATAGTGGATTAAATTTAAATCAGGACAAG
>NZ_KV789515.1:3094-13211 GCF_001807625.1 Neisseria sp. HMSC03D10 | reverse complement strand
GGTAGAAATCCCGAATAAGCGGTTCAAAACGTCGGATACTTGTATCCGACAAAATCTTTAACACTCCCGTCATTGCAATCCATTGCAGCAATGCCCAAAATGTCGGATTCGAGAATCCGACCTACGCCTGAGGTCGTTGCAATAATAAGTTGAGACCTTTTTGCATTTTCAGCGCAGGAGTTTTGGAGACGGGTTGCGTTGAAACAACCGTAGCGTGGGCTCTGCCCACGGGTTGTTTTTGTAAAGCTAAGGTCGTCTGAAAGCCTGTGTACAGGTTTCAGACGACTTTTCATATTTTCGCGGGCATAGCCCACGCTACAAATTGAAAATTGCTAGGAATATCGTTCTTTTCGATTGTGTTTCCATTGATGTAGCGCAGCAAGCCATAGCCTGCATCTCCAAAATCGTGTACGTGGCTAAGCCACAAGCTACCTGCGGGCGGCGCAAACTTTAAAACAGATGGGTATTGTGTGTGCGGTATACATGCACGTGGCCATCTAAATTGGTGGTTTGCTGTTTGGAATTTTCGGGCGACCTTTGAGGTCGTCTGAAAGCAAATTGCAGATTGGAAGGCATAAATAAAAACGGATTCTGAGTAGTCGGAATCCGTTTTCGCTATTAAGATGTCTCGTATTATTTAGCTTCTTCTTTAGCTGCCTCAGCCTCATCTTTGGCTTCTTCCGCAGTGTCTTTCGCTTCTTCAGCAGCTTCTTTTGCTTCTTCGGCTTTATCTTCAGGAGAAGCGGCAGGGGTATCGCCTTTCAATCCATCCAAAGCTGCTTTACAGGTAGCGTCTCTTTGGTCGGCAGGCATATCTTTTAAGGCTGCTTTAGTTTGCTCAAATGATTTTTGCATCAGGTCTTTTGTGCCTGCATCAACACCTTTAGTAATGTCGGCAAAGGCTTTTTCGTATTCGTCGCAAACAGCAGAAGAAGAGCTGCCTCCACATGCGGACAAGGACAGTGCGGTTAGCAGAGTTGCCAATAAAACTGATGTTTTCATGAGTCTCTCTTTTGAATTTTGGTTAAAAGAAACGATATATTAAATTATTTGAGTAGTGTGTCAAGTATAGTTATTCTTTTTTTTTAAAATCATGTAATTAAATATATTTTTGGCATATAAAAAAAGGGATTTTATTTAATAAATACCGTTATTAAATAGTGTTTCTTAATTGAATTTATACGAAAAAATCTAAAATTATTTAAATAGCAACTTTGTTTTATTTGGCGTTTTAATGGTTACATTATTTTTCTTGTTCAATAATGAAAGAAAAGGTCGTCTGAAAACCTGAAACTTGGTTTTCAGACGACCTTTGTCTTGTAATCCGTTTTATCCGTCCGTTTTCAGCATCCGCAAGAAGTTTCGTCCGATGCTTGGAGGCTCAAGGCTTTGCGTTTTTTGGCTTTTTCATAGCGGCAGCGTTGGCGCTCGGTGGTAATTTCCAACGGCGGGACGGGAACAGGTTTGCCGTCTTCAACCGCGACCATGGTGAAGTAGCAGCTGTTGGTATGGCGCACTTCGCCGGTGCGGATGTTTTGCGCTTCAACACGGATGCCGATTTCCATGGAAGTTCTGCCCGTGTAGTTGACGCTGGCGTAGAAGGTTACCAAGTCGCCGACGTGTATCGGCTCTTTAAACAAGACTTTATCGACAGACAGGGTAACGCAATAATTACCGCTGTAACGGCTGGCGCAGGAATAAGCGACTTGGTCGAGCAGGCGCAAAAGTTCGCCGCCGTGAACGTTGCCGCTGAAATTGGCGGTGTCCGGCATCATCAGCTCGGACATGATGAGTTCGTGTGAAGGGAGTTGGCGGGCTTGTTCCATGATGTTCCTCTTTTTGAAATAAATGTTTGTGTTGAAACGGGCGGTCTGAGAGTAGTTTGAATGGTTTCAGACGACCTTAACGAGTGTATTTAATATATGAACATACGGCAATTGGATTTTTTTATGGGTTTATAACCATTTTCTGCGCGAGAAGAAAATCAGCAGCCCGACGATGATACACAACATCAAACCCAAGACCATAAAATAGCCGTAATGCCAATGCAGCTCGGGCATATTGTCAAAGTTCATGCCGTAGATGCCGGTGATGACGGTCAGCGGCATGAAGATGATGGTGATGACGGTTAGGACGCGCATTTGCTGGTTCATGCGGTTGGACTGGAAGGAAAGGTAGATGTCCATCATGCTCAACACCATGTCGCGCGAGGCGTCGAGCGATTCGAGAAGCTGCATGTTGTGGTCGTACACGTCGCGCAGATAGACGGTGGACTCGCCTTCGAAAATGGCAAAATCGCCGCGCACGGCAAGCTGATAGAACACGTCGCGCAAAGGTAAGAGCGTGCGGCGCAGGCGGACGGCATCGCGCTTGAGGCGGTGGATTTTGCCGAGGATGTCGCTGTTTTCATCTTTAAACAGGGATTTGTCTATGGCTTCGACACGGTTGTTGTACTCTTCCAAAACGATGAAATAGTCGTCCACAATGCGGTCGAGCAGGCAATAGGCGAGGAAGGCGGTATTTTTGCCGAGGATGCCGCGCGGGTTTTCGCTCATTTGGCGGCGCAGCTGGCTGAACAGCCCCAGCGGTTTTTGCTGGAACGACAACACGAAATCCTTGCCGATAATCAGATACACTTGGTCGGAATTCAGTTTGCCGGCGGCGGTGTAGTGGTAAACCTGCGCGGCGATAAACAGATAATTGTCGTAGTCTTCGATTTTGGGGCGTTGTTTACGGCTGAGGATGTCTTCGATGACCAGCTCGTGGATGCCGTAAGGCTCCAGCGTGTGTTTGAGCAGCGCGGCGTCGTTGATGCCGACGAAATGCAGCCAGTTGGTCTGCCCCGCTTGCGGACGGGCGATGTCGGGCAGTTTTTTACCCGCGAGATAATCGTGCTGGGCAAACGTATCGGCGGAATAAAGCGTCTGGTGGATGGCGGAACGCGGCGCGTTGTCGGTATTGCTGCGCGGGACGGTTTGGTCTTGCGGGATTTCTGCGGGTATTGTCTCGGGAGCGGGTGGTGTGTTCATCATGATTGAAAAGGTATGTTTGAAGGTCGTCTGAAAACGGAATGTTTTTTCAGACGACCTTGGTTTTAAATTATTAGCATTGTAACAGAGTAGGGCAGGCACCGAGGTCGTCTGAAAAGTGAAAGGCGGCGCATATTCAAAGTATGTTGTTTCGGGTATAGTGTCGTCTGTTGGTACACGGTTGTTTCCTTTGCGGGAAAAGTTTTTGGAGCTGTAAGAATGTTTAAACGTCCTGAAGAAATCATTGTTTTGGTGCTGGCTGTTTTATGGGTGGTCTTGACGTATTTTTTGGCCGCATATTGCGGGGCGGATGCTTATACGGTGATATTGATCACGGGGCTGACTTTGGTTTGGGCGGCGGTATGTTTCCGCTTTTGGCAGAAAGGCTGGGAACGCAATATTTGGCCTGTTTTTTTGGGATGCCTTGTCGTTTGCTGGTGGCCGATGTTGGATTGGCTCGCCGTCAAAGATATTGTTGTGCCGAATTCTGAGACGGGTGCGATTGTAGTTGCGAAACCTTGGTACGCAGGCTGGATTTTCAAGTCTTTTCTGGCTTTGCTGCCTGTCGTTGCCGGATATGCATTTAAATGGAAAAAATCGCGTAATGTCCAATAATTCGGTTGGTCAAGCATCAAATCATCTGTCAAAACGCCGTTTGCCGAAACGGCGTTTTTTATTTCCGTCGGGCTTGATTTTAGAGCGATTGCCCTTAACTATAAATCCAATAAAAATTTTGGGTATTATTAATCAAAGGAATAACATGGCAGAAAAAAATTATTATGAAATATTGGGCGTCGCTAAAGATGCGGATGAAGCCGCTATTAAAAAAGCCTACCGTAAGCTGGTGCGCAAATACCATCCTGATGTGAGCAAAGAGCCGGATGCCGTTGAGCGTACGGCGGAAATCAACCGTGCTTACGAGACGCTTTCCGACAAGGAGAAACGTGCCGAGTATGATGAAATGTTGGCAAACCCTTATGGCCGCAACGCAGGGGGTAATCCGTTCGGACAAGGCGGAAACCCGTTCGGCAACGGTTTCGACGGCGGAGGTTTCCGTTATGAGTATCGGGAAGGGGAACCGTTCGGCGCGGGCGACTTTAATTTTGAAGACTTGTTTTCATCGTTCCGCCACGCCGGCTCCCGACCCGAGCAGCCGCGCGGCCCTGTCAAGGGAGAAGACCAACACGCCGAATTGAGCATTGATATTTACGCAGCCTATACCGGTGCGGAACGCAGTCTGACTTTGAATGTGCCGACTTTGGACGAATATGGCCGTATGGCTTATCAAAGCAAAACCCTCAACGTCAAAATTCCCAAAGGCATCGCCGAAGGCCAGCAAATCCGTCTGGCAGGGCAGGGGCTGCCGGGCAGCAACGGCGGAGCGAACGGGGATTTGTACTTGAAAATCAAGTTCCACGACCGGCCGGACTTGTACGTCAAAAACAGAAAAGACGTATATCAGACGATAGATGTCAAACCGTGGGAGGCGGTATTGGGCGGCAAAATCATCGTTCCTACCGCATCCGGCCGCTTACAGGTCAATCTGCCTGCCAACACTCAGAGCGGCAAAACCATCCGCCTTAAAGGCAAGGGCATTCCGGCGAAAGAGGCGGGAGACCTATACTTGAATATCCGCATCAATGTCCCTGTTGCAGAAAGTGAAGCCGACCGTGCCGCATGGGAGAAACTGGCAGAACATTTCGCTGCGAAACACGCATGAAAGAAAGGATAAACCATGACGCAATCCACCGACATCACATTGACTTTTGAAGAAATCATTGCTGTCAGCCATTGCCGCCGCGATTGGCTGTTGGAACTCATCGAGGAAGACATCATCAGCATAGGCGGCAAGCCCGAACAAACTACGTTCAGCGGTTTCCACCTTGCACGTATCCGCCGCGCACAGCGTTTGAGCCGTGATTTTGAAGCCGGCATCCCGGCGTTGGGCTTGATTATGCGGCTTTTGGACGAAGTGGAAGAGTTGCGGAAAGCGCAGCGGCCGTCGCTATTGCTGGAAGAGGAAGGACAATAAGGGCGTTGTTATGTGTGAAGAAGGTCGTCTGAAAACGAAACAGGTTTTCAGACGACCTTTTAAGTATATATGGTCAGATAACAAGGGTTTGGGACAAATCGAAATATAGCTTGGGCTTTATCTGAAAACTCCCAATACAATCAGCATCGACGTTGTACCGTCTGTTTATTTGCTGGATTTGCTGGATTCCCGCCTATGTCGGCATTGCGGTTTTATATTTACTTTTTCCCATATTTTTTGTACAACTTGGGTTTAACCTTATTTAAAGAGGTCGTCTGAAATGCCTGTCATGCTGATTGTCCGTCCGTCCGCGCGTGCGGGAGATGATGTGCGCACCTGTTCGCAGGCAGGGTGGCGCGCGCGGGTGTTGAGTCCGGTTGAAATCGAGCCGGACGAAGCAGCATTGCGCGGTTTGAAAGAACAGTTTTCCCGCACGGATGCGGTGTTTTGGGTCAGTCCGACGGCGGTTGAAACCGCTGCGCCGTATGTGGATTTTTCAGACGACCTAAAGGTTCAGGTGGCGGTCGGGCAGGCAAGCGGTCGGACTTTGCAACGCTGCGGCGCGAAAAATGTGTCTGTGCCGCAAGAAGGCAACGACAGCGAGGCGGTGTTGCGGCTGCCGGTTTGGGATACGCTGCCGCAGGGCGCACGCGTATTGATTGTGCGCGGACGCGGCGGGCGCGATTTTTTGGCGGAGTCGTTAAAGAAAAAAGGCTTTGCAGTGGAAATCGCGGAAGTGTATCTCAGACGACCTAATGAATTGAATTGGCAGGATTTTGATGCCGAATCCATTGATGCCGCCTTTATCGCTTCGGGCGAACTGGTGCGCGGGCTGTTTGCTCAGGTTCCGCCGCAATTTTCCCGATTCTTCGAATCCTTGTTATACTTCACCCATCATCCGCGCATAGCCGACGCGCTTCGCGAGGCGGGTGCGCGCCACATACGGGTCGTCGCTTCTCTGAAAGCGGCACTTTCATCATTTCCTAAGGAGCAAACCGATGAGCCGGTCTGAAGACAATCCATCCGAAGCAAACAAAGCCGGTCGGCCGATTATCGTCGACAGTCAGGGCAACGCGGGGTCGTCTGAAACAGCGGCTCCGAAAAAGGCCAAGCAGCCTAAAACCTCCGAATACGCAGGAACACACATGTCTGAATCTAAAAATCTTCCTCAAAACCAACCCGCCCCCGTCATCATCAAACAATCCGGCGGCAGAGGGCTGGCGGTAGGCGCGCTGGTGCTGGCGCTGCTGGGTTTGGGCGCAAGTGGCTTTTTGTTTGTGCAAGGACAAAACGTCTTGAAAAACCAAGAGCTTTCGTTTAACCAAAAGCTCGATAAAGCCGCCTTGGGCGAATCTGAAAACGCTTTACTCCTGAAAGACCATCTAAACCGCCAAACCGCCATCCAAGCCGAATTGGAGCGCTTGGGCAAAGCCCAAATGGCAAACAGCGAACAAATTCTGTTAACGCAAAAAGCGTATCAGGAGCTGACCAAAGGGCGCGTCAACTGGCTGGTTGACGAAGCGGAAACCATGTTGAACCTCGCCTCGCAGCAACTGCTGCTGTCGGGCAACGTACAAGGCGCGGCGGCGGTGTTGGAACACATCGACGGCCGCCTGAGCCGTTTCGACCAGCCCGAGCTGCTGCCCATCAAACAAGCCGTCAGCCATGATTTGGCGGCATTGAAAAACCGTCCGTATGTCGATATTTCCGGCACGGCGCTGCGCCTCGACCGTTTGGAAACCGCCGTTTCCGGCCTGCCGCTGGTGTTGGACGGCGTATTGCAGCCGGGCGAGCAGGCGCAAAGCAACGGCGCGTCTTCAGGCTCTTGGTGGCAAAATACTTGGGATAAATCTTTGGTTGCACTGAAAGGGCTGGTGGAAGTCCGCCGACTCGACAATAAAGATGCGATGCTGCTGTCGCCCGAACAGGCGTATTTCGTCCGCGAAAACCTGCGCCTGCGCCTTTTGGATGCGCGTACCGCGCTGATGCAGCACAACGGCGAAGTTTATCAAAGCGATTTGAACTACGTTGAAGCGGCGGTCAGACAATACTTTGATGGCAAATCGCCCGCAACACAGGCATGGCTGAAAGAGTTGTCTGAATTGAAAGCGCTCGATGTGCGCATGATTTCAGACGACAGCTTGAAGGCCAGCCTCAGCGCGATCCGCGCCTATCAAGACGGTACGCGTACTCCGGTCGCGCTGCCCGAACCCGTAACGACCGCCGCGTCCGCGCCCCTGCCCTCCGCCGCGTCCGAAGCTGCCGCTCCTCAAACCGCCTCGCAGGTAAATGAAACTGCTTCCGCACCGAAAACCGCACCGGCTCCAAGGGCTCCCCATCCTGCCAAAGCAAGACCCGCCCCTGCCGCCCAAACAGACGCGAAGCCTTTAGAAGCTCCGGCGCTGCCTTCCGAGGCCAAACCGCAAAACATTTCCAAGCCGGAAAAGAAAGCGGCTCCTGAGAAACAAAGCCATCCTGCCGCCGATGCTGAGACCAAAGGAGGCCGTGCATGAAAGCCGTCGTCTGGATTGTCGTTTTATTTGCTGCCGCAGTCGGTATCGTCCTAACTTCCGGTATTTACACGGGTAATGTCTATATCGTCGTCGGACAGGTCATGATGCGGGTCAACCTGCACGCCTTTATCTTAGGGCTGGTCCTGTTTGTCGTTACCCTGTATTTCCTAATCAAATTCATCGTCGGCCTGATGAACATCCCCGCCCGTATGCAGCGTTTCGGCACGGCGCGCAAAGGCCGTCAGGCAGCCGTCGCTTTGAACAGCGCAGGTTTGGCGTTTTTTGAAGGCCGCTTTGAAAAAGCGGAGCAGGAAGCCGCCAAAGTATTGGAAAACAAAGAAGCCGGCGACAACCGCAACCTCGCGTTGATGCTGGGCGCGCACGCCGCCGACCAAATGGAAAACTTCGAACTGCGCGACCACTACCTGAAAGACATTGAAAAACTGCCGAACAAACAGCAGCTTTCCCGCTATCTGTTGTTGGCAGAGTCCGCACTCGGCCGCCGCGATTATCCGACTGCCCTGGAAAATCTGAACGCTGCCGCGCGCATCCATCCCACCCTGTCCCGCCTCGCCCGCCTGCAACTGCGTTATGCCTTTGACCACGGCGATGCAGAAGATGTGTTGGCGAAATCCGAAAAACTGATGAAAGTCGGCGCGATTAACGATTTTGAAGCGGAGCAATACCAAAGCTGGGCATACCGTCGCCTGTTGGCTGAAGCATCAGACGCAGCCGGTCTGAAAACCTGTCTGAAGCGCATTCCCGAAGCACTCAAGGCGGACGAATTGTGTGTCGCCATTGCCGAAAAATACGAGCGTCTCGGACTCTATACCGAAGCCGTCAAATGGGTGCGCCAATACTACCCGCAAAACCGCCGCCCCGAACTTTTGGAAGCCTTCGTCGAAAGCGTCCGCTTCTTCAACGAACGCGGCCAGCAAAAAGCCATCGACCTTGCCGATTCTTGGCTGAAAGACAAACCCGACGATGCGCCGCTCTTGATGTACCTCGGACAGCTTGCCTACGGCCGCAGCCTGTGGGGCAAGGCGCAAAGTTACCTCGAAGCCAGCATCGCCCTGCAACCGAGCATCGCCGCCCGCCTCATGCTGGCGCGCGTACTCGACGAAACCGGACAACCGCAAAAGGCTCAGGAACAGCGGAAATTGGTTTTGGAAGCCGTCTCCGATGACGAACGCCACGCAGCGTTGGAGCAGCATAGCTGAGTTTGGGAAATATCTTTATCTATCCACCTTTTCAGACGACCTTTTATTGCGGAAACCGCCGCAAAGGTCGTCTGAAAACCGTTTTCCTTCCCCGTTTTACAAACAAACCGAAAGCCCCATATGACCTCTTTGAAAAACGACACCTTCCTCCGCGCCCTGCTCAAACAGCCCGTCGAATACACGCCGATTTGGATGATGCGTCAGGCGGGGCGTTATCTGCCCGAATACAAAGCCACGCGCGCGAAAGCGGGCAGTTTCCTCGATTTGTGTAAAAACACCGAATTGGCGACCGAAGTGACCATCCAGCCCTTAGACCGCTTCGATTTGGATGCGGCGATTCTGTTCTCCGACATCCTGACCGTCCCCGACGCAATGGGCTTGGGTCTGTATTTTGCCGAAGGCGAAGGCCCGAAATTCGAACGCGCCTTGCAACACGAAGCCGACATTGCCAAGCTGCAAGTTCCCGATATGGAAAAACTGCAATACGTCTTTGACGCCGTCGGCTCCATCCGCAAAGCATTGGACGGCCGCGTACCGCTCATCGGCTTCTCCGGCAGCCCGTTCACGCTCGCCTGCTATATGGTCGAAGGCGGCAGCAGCAAAGAATTCCGCACCATCAAAACCATGATGTACTCGCGCCCCGATTTGCTGCACAAAATCCTCGACACCAACGCCCAAGCCGTTACCGCCTACCTCAACGCCCAAATCGACGCGGGTGCGCAGGCCGTGCAGATTTTCGACACTTGGGGCGGTGTCCTGAGCGATGCGGCGTTTAAAGAATTCAGCCTCAAATACATCCGCCAAATCGTTGCCGGATTGAAACGCGAAAGCGAAGGCAGACGCGTTCCCGTTATCGTGTTTGCCAAAGGCGGCGGGCTGTGGCTGGAGGGCATGGCGGAAATCGGCGCAGACGCATTGGGCTTGGACTGGACGTGCAACATCGGCGAAGCACGCCGCCGCGTCGGCGACCAAGTCGCCCTGCAAGGCAACTTCGACCCGTTTGCCCTCTTTGGCACGCCCGAATCCATCCGCACCGAAGTCGCGCGCATCCTTGCCGACTACGGACACGGCAGCGGCCATGTCTTCAACCTCGGACACGGCATCAACCAACACGCCGACCCCGAACACGCCAAAATCTTAGTCGATACCGTACACGAACTGTCGCGCCAATATCACGCTTGATTGAGCGTGTAACGTAAAAGGTCGTCTGAAAAATCGCCATACTCGTTTTTCAGACGACCTTTGTATATACTCATCATCTGAACCTTACCGCCTCAAACCAGTCAGACTCAAAAATATAGTGGATTAACTTTAAACCAGTAC
>NZ_KV789515.1:0-3074 GCF_001807625.1 Neisseria sp. HMSC03D10 | reverse complement strand
TCGCCTTGTCCTGATTTAGTTAATCCACTATACATCCGCTCCCGCCATTCCTCTACCGCCTATCGAACATGACTTTTCTAAAAGACATCACCTGGACAGAAATCTTCATTTTCGCCCACACCTGCGCCGCGCTCGGCTGCGTCTTGCGCGTGTTGTACAAACAAAAAAACATTGGCTCCACGTTTGCCTGGCTGATTATCCTCTTCCTTTTCCCTGTCTTCGGCACCATTGCCTACCTGCTTATCGGCGAGCCGCGGCTCGGCACGGCGCGGGCAAAGCGTACGGACGAGATGAACCGTTTTTATCAAGGTTTCGTCGAAACTTACCTGTCTAACCTTTACCTTGATATCGGCGACAAAGTCAAATCCCGTTATCACGGCATCAGCAAAGTCGCTGCGAGCGGAACGGGACTTGGCGCGACGCGCAACAACGCCATGACGCTGCTGTCCACCACCGATGAAATCATCGACACCATACTTGCCGACATCCGCGCCGCCCGCCATTCCTGCATGCTCGCCTTCTACATCATCGAACCCGAAGGCAGGATAGAAGAACTGTTAAACGAACTCCTCGCCGCCGCCGACAGAGGTTTGGATTGCGCCATCCTAGCCGACGCAGTCGGCAGCAGCCGCTTTTTCGACAGCGGCTGGGTAGAAACCCTGCGCGAAGCCGGCGTAGAGGTCCACGCCTCCTTACCCGTCGGCGTCTGGCGCACCTTCTTCACCCGCACCGACCTGCGCAACCACCGCAAAATCCTCGTCATCGACAGCAAAATCGGCTACACCGGCAGCTTCAACCTCGTTGATCCCCGCTTCTTCAAAAAAGATTCCGGCGTCGGCGAATGGGTGGACGTCATGATGCGCTGCACCGGCCCACTGGTACTCGAACTCTCCGCCGTCTTCTTTGCCGACCTTGCCGTCGAAACCGACGAAAACCTCGAAAGCGTGCAGCAATATCTGACGCAGGCGCAAGAGCGCATTCCCGAAATCCTTCCCGAAAAAATGCAGCAGGGCGACATCGTCGCCCAAGTCATCCCCTCCGCGCCCGAACAAGGCAGCCACGTCATTTACGAAACCATCATCAGCGCGATTTACGCCGCCACCAAACAAATCACCATCACCACTCCCTATTTCGTCCCCGACGAACCCCTCCTGATGGCATTGACCATCGCCGCCAAACGCGGCGTCAAAGTTACCCTGATCCTGCCCGCCAAAGTCGATTCCCTCATGGTGCGCTACGCCTCCCGCGCCTACTACCCCATGTTGCTCGACGCAGGCGTCAAAATCGCCATGTTCGAAGGCGGACTGCTACACGCCAAAACCATGACCATAGACGAAGATTACGCCCTCTTCGGCACGGTCAACATGGACATGCGCAGCTTCTTCCTCAACCTCGAAATCAGCCTCGCCATCTACGACCGCGACATCACCAAACAAATCTGCAACCTCCAACGCGACTACCTCAAAAACAGCAGCTACATCACCGTCAAAGCATGGCAGCAACGCTCCAAATTCCGCGGGCTGATTGAAAATACCGTCCGCTTAGTCAGTCCGCTTTTGTAGCAGATGAAAATGGACTCGTACCGTCATTTTCCGCAGGAATTCCAATAATAAAGGTCGTTTGAAAACCAGTTTTCAGACGACCTTTATCAAATACAACTCTACCGCTAAAACTCAAAACCGCTTTCAAATATCCGTGCCTGTCCGCTGATAGGATCGGTAAACTCAATTCTTTTTGCCAAAAGTTTCAAAGGTTTCCCATAATCCTCATCACCCGCCGCAGACGGAACGGGATAAAGTGCATCGTTCATCAGCGGCATGCCCAGGCTCATCATATGCACGCGCAGTTGGTGTTTTTTTCCCGTATGCGGCGTAAGGCGGTAGAGGCTGAACGCGCCGCGGTTTTCGATAAGCTCGATCGTCGTATGCGCGTTCGGCTCACCTTCTACTTCAAGTGTCGTAAAAAATTTTTCTCCGCGCACCATGCGTGAAGAAACATTCAGCGGATAAGCCAAATCCGTCCGCGTAGGCGCGATTGCCTGATAAGTTTTACAGACGGTTTTATTTTGGAACATGGTTTGATAATCGCGGCGCGTGGCAGGATTGTGCGATAGCAGCATGACCCCTGCCGTATCCTTATCCAAGCGGTGAATCGGTGTAATGTCCGCTACATTCAAATGCTGCAATTGCGGCCGCAGGCGCAGCCGGGTCAGCAGCGTTTCACGCAAAAAACGCCCGCTGGGGATGACGGGCAGAAAATGCGGTTTATCAACCACGATAAGATGTTCATCGACAAACAGAATCTTCTCTTCAAACGGAATCCGCGGTTCGCTGTCCCTGCTGGTTTCACGGTAATAAAACATCGTCTCGCCCGCTTCAAACACCGTATGCTCGTTAAACGGCGTCCCGTCCGCACCTACCACAAAGCCGCTGTTCAGCCGCCTGCGCCAATTTTCTTCACCGACAAAAGGAAAGCGTGTGCAGAGAAAATGCAAAAGCGGCAGGCCGTAGAACTCTTTTTCATGCGGCAGCACCAAATAGCTGGGCTTTATACCGTTTAAAAGGGGGAGGGGGTTGGAGCGTTTTTTCATGCGGCGGATTGCTTATAAAAAAATTGTATAAAAATGATTGAATGGTTCTGTAATTGATAAATTCGACTGTCTAAACGGATTTAAGCTTTTGATTTAGCGTTTTATCATCATTTTTTAAAAAAAAATTTACAAAAATTGTTGACAATAAATATTTGATAAATTAATTTTTTAAAAAATATGATGAGAAACCGAGGAAGGCATGAAAAATATTTTCATCCCAATTTTTCCTTTGTGCCGTCTGTTGCTTTAGCTGAATTTTCTTTACTGATAGGGAAAGGGTTAAATTATAAGCTGCTGTCATTTATGTAAATAGTGAAAGTTGGCATTCGGAATTATCTTCTGCTATCTACATCCAGACAGACCCAGCAAGTTTATTTTCATTTCAACTGAACTTCAAGAAAATAATCGGAATAAGAATATGGGCTTGAGTATGGTAGGCATACCTTATGATATAAGAGCGTGTTCATAGTCTTCGTAGCAGGAC
>NZ_KV789514.1:8827-16779 GCF_001807625.1 Neisseria sp. HMSC03D10 | reverse complement strand
AGGGGATTTTGGGGGGATTTTGCAAAGGTCTCTGGCTGTTTTCATGCAGCCATTAAAGAATTTCGGCTTTTTTGAAAAACTGATTGCAATGAATGGCATAAAAAATCTTAAGCCCAAATCCATACCTTGTGCGCAAATTCAGATATTATGCGTGTTAGGGTTCTTTTTCAGATTAAACCAATTAACTCTCCCATAGGTTCGCATTCTATTGAATTTTCTAAATATCCAGGCTGCCAAATTTTTTCATAACAAAATACTATAAATTTAGGAAATTCAAGTAATTCTTCAAAGATACTTAACCAATTATAGATAAAATCATCCGTATTCAGTATCCAAGGTTGATGTGATGGCGAGTAGTAAATTACCACGTTCTTCCCTTGGCAAGCTTTAAATCTTTTAAAAGTATCATAATGAATAGATGCTGTCGTTATTTCCCCAAATAAGGAAATACGCAGCTTCTCGCCTTTAATCTTATCCCAATCTATGCTCGATCCAGCCCAAGGCAGTTGATTTAAAGCTGAATCGATTCTCTCAGCATCAGTAATAGATAAAAAGTTCTTAATTTTTAATGGCATAATCCAGTTGTTTTCGTGATGTGGCTGTGTGTCACTTTAAAATCAGGTTTTGATCGG
This sequence comes from Neisseria sp. HMSC03D10, assembly GCF_001807625.1. Classification (NCBI taxonomy): domain Bacteria; kingdom Pseudomonadati; phylum Pseudomonadota; class Betaproteobacteria; order Neisseriales; family Neisseriaceae; genus Neisseria; species Neisseria sp. HMSC03D10. The sequence continues at coordinate 16,147 of NZ_KV789514.1, read as the reverse complement.
ATTCTATTAACGTAACGTTTAGTCTTAACTAAATCTGCGATTTACTAATATCGCCTATTACTATTAGAAGTCTATTATCAGTTATAGTAATTTTGTTCTCAAGTCTCATTTTTATGAGTTATGAATGCTAAACAAATTTGTGTATAATGCAAAATTTGATTAGTTTCGTTATAAAGTAACTTGCTGGTTAAATAACAAAGGATAAGAAAATGGCTTTACTAATACCCGATTTTGAGCCGATGGAAAAACTGCCTGGAAGCAAGGAGGCTTGGCAGGAAATTTACTGTGAGCTTGTTACGCCTATTTATGGCGGTGGTGTTCAGGCAGCCATGCCTGATGTCTTGATGCCCATTCGTGCTACAGCGATTCGTGGTCAGTTACGCTTTTGGTGGCGGCTGTTAGCTCAGCAAAAATGGAATTTGAAAGAAAAAAGTTTGCGTGAAGCGGAATTTCGTTTGTGGGGAGGTATCGGTGAAGAAGCTGCTGCGAGTTTGGTGTTTTTGCGTGTGCTTGATGTATTAAATGTTAAACAGATTTCTTATTTTCAAGGCAGCTTGGATTCGTCTCTACCTTCAGATAAAAAAGTGCGTTTGAAGAATAAGAGTAATGATTTAAAACCTTATGCTTATGTTCTTTTTCCGATGGATAGTGAGGAAAAACGTGAAAAAACGTTATTGATTAAAGAGGGTTTGACTTGGACCTTGCAATGGCGTTTGAATGAGAAGGCAAACGAAACGGATAAGCAGCAGGTTTTGGAAACCTTGCGCTGGTGGGTAAATTTTGGAGGGATTGGTGCGCGTACCCGGCGCGGATGTGGTGCGTTTGTGGTTAAGGACAGTTCTAATCCTGTTTTCAAACAGCCTTTGAGTATTGATGAAGTAATGAAGGCAGGTTGCAAATTGGTTTTGCGTCCAAGTACTGATTGTGCTTTGAAAGCTTGGAAAGAAGCGGTGCAACGATTGCGTGATTTTCGGCAAGGCAAAGAGGTTGGACGTAATCCTTCATCTGATATTAAAAAACCTGCCGGTCGCAGCCGTTGGTCTGAACCTGATGAAATTCGACGTATAACGCGAACACATTCTGATCGGCACAAGCCGGAACATCCTGCCGGAGATTTATTTGCGCGCGGTGTATTCGGTATGCCGATTATTTTTCATTTTGTTGGTGGTGATGAACCAGCAGATACAACGTTACAGCCTAAATGTAAGGAACGTATGGCCAGCCCTTTAATTATTCGCCCTGTTTGGGATGGCAAGGGAGGTTTTCAGGCTGCCGCATTGAGCCTTCCTTTGGATAAGGTTTTAAATGTTTCTGTCGAGTTATTAGAAAAAAAACAAAACAAGGGAAATGGACATCCAGTAACGCTGTGGGAGGAAAGTAAGGCACGGCAAGTTAAGCCGTTAAGTGAAAACGGTGGCGGTAATCCAATTGATGCGTTTTTGAATTATTTTACGAAATAAAAAAGAGGAAAGCTGAAATGACTCAATACGTTTTAACCCTATCCATCGGTCCTGTACAGGGATTCATTGCTTCGGCACGGCGGAGTCGGGATTTATGGAGCGGTTCTTGGCTGCTGTCGGAAATGGCGAAGGCTGCTGCAAAGAGTTTGTTTGAAGCCGGAGCGCAGATGGTGTTTCCGTTTGTGGATGAGACGACCAAAGACCGTTTAGAGCCTTGTGACCGGATGGATAATAATTTTTCAGTCGGCAACAAAATTCAAGTACAGGTTGAGGCGGCTGATGATGCCGCCGTGCGCGATTTGGTCGAACAGGCGAAAGCAGCGGCGCAGGCACGGTTTGAAACCATAGCGCGGCAGGCACGACAGGTGCTGCAGGAGCGGCAGGATTTGAACGCAGCTTTGCGCGATGAAATCTGGCAGATGCAACTTGATGATTATTTGGAAATCCAGGCTGCATGGGCGCAGATAACCGAAAAAGGTTATTCGGATGCAAGCCAACGTGCCGCATCGGCTTTGGCGGCACGTAAGGCAACACGCGATTTTACGCCTGCACATGCGGCCGATGCTTGGGACAAGCGGTTTATGCTGCCTAAATCTTCACTGGATGGGGCGCGTGAAACCGTATTGCTGGAAAAAGCCAACGGCGATGCCGACTTGTCTGATGTGGCAAGACGCAAGCTGGGTTTGAGTCGGTCGGAGCAGTTGGATTGCGCAGGAATTGTGAAGCGTTTGGGCGGCAATAGCGAACAGTTTACGCCCGTTACCCGTGTAGCCGCAGATGCTTGGCTGCAAGGTTTGCCTGAAAATGAGTTAAGCAAACTTTGCGATGCTTACGAACCTTTAATTGCGCTGAATTTAGCGACTCGTGTAAAGGGCAATCAAGGCATTTACTCAGATTTTCCGTTTGATGGGCAGTTGCTGTACCGCAATCGGTTGGATGCTGCTTTGTCAGACAATAAAAGCAGTGCAGATGCATCAGAAAAATTATCAAAGTTGAAAAATGTTTTAAAAACGATTTGGCACAAATATGGCGAACCATGCAGCTACTGGGCGATGTTGCTGGCAGACGGCGACCGCATGGGCGAGTTGCTGGATCGTGCGAAAACGATTGAAGAGCATCAAGCGATTACCGAAGCATTATCTACATTTGCCGAAAGTGTACCTGCGAAAATGCGCGATTCCCGGGCGCAATGTGTGTATGCAGGCGGCGATGATGTATTGGGCTTTGTCGCGCTGGATAAGGCGGTTGGTTGCGCGGATACGTTGCGGCAAGCATTTTCAGACAGCTTGAAAAAAGTGTCAGATGTTTTGAAAGCGGAAAAAGCGCCCACATTGTCCGTCGGTTTGGCGATTTGCCACATCAGCACGCCGCTCGGAAATGTACGCCGTTTGGCAAAACACGCGGAGAAAGTGGCAAAAGGCGACAATTATCCTGCCGATCAACAGCGCAATGGATTGGGGATTACCTTGTCCGTGCGTTCAGGCTCGGACAGCGATTGGCGTGTGCAATGGAGTGATGAAGCAGGTTTGGCAGCATTTAAAAAATGGCAAAACCGGTATCAGAAGAAAGAAATCAGCAGCCGTATTGCCTACGACAGCCGCGATATCTTTATGCGCACGGATTTTCCGAAATCCGCCGATTTATCCTTCGATCTGCACCAAAATATCCGCCAAGCCGAGTTTATTCGAATGCTGGATAGGGCGCGAAATATGTCGGGTGGTGAATTGAAAGACGATGTGAAGAAAGAGCTGAAAGCCCGACTGGATGCCTTGCAACGTCAGCTTGGCAGTGAACACACCGGCGCACTCAATATCTTTGCCACCGAGTTAATCATTGCCCGCTGGCTTGCCGCCAAAACACAAAACGATTTAGGACAGGAGGCGCAATCATGAACAGCTATTTTTTAGACGCACTTGCGCCGTTGGTGTTCCGCAGCGGCAAACCGTTTGGATCGCAGTCGGATACCGATGATATTCAATTTCCGCTACCCTCCGCCGCCGCAGGTTTGGTACGCACGCAAATCATGGGGCAGAGCGGCTGTGATTGGGACAGTAAAATCCAAGGCAATCGAGCCAAGTTGTCGGACGCACAAGTCGATGAATTACGCCAAATTGCCGTACAGGGCGCGTTTTTAGCGAAACAGGATATTTCAGACGACCTGAGAATCCTATTGCCTAAACCTGCCAACGCACTGTATTTAAAAAACAAAGAGACAGACAAAACCGAACTCGTCCGTCTCGCGCCGCAAGCCTTTGGCAGCGATACAGCGGCAGATTTCCCCCAAGCCGATTTATTGCCCGTACAAATCCAATCGTCCATCAAAGGCAAGCCTCAAAGTGGCGCAACGTATTGGGATTTGGCAGATCTGCTGGCTTGGCAAAACGGCGGGAAGTTGGTGTTTGAAGACATCAATAAACGCGGCGCACAATCGCTGCCGATTGAAACGCGTACCCATGTCGGCATAAATCGAGAAACACTTGCAGCCGAAGACGGACGTTTGTTTCAAACAGCCGCCTATGACTTTGCCGAATCTGCGCGGAAGCATCATCAGGGCTGGGAAAGCCACCGCTATGGTTTCGTGATACGCACGGCTGCCGATTTGCAAGATAACAGCGTAGTGCGTTTTGGCGGCGAAGGAAGGCTGTCGCGACTGAATAAAATTTCAGACGACGTATTCAAACAGCCCGAATACGCATATACAAACGGATTGATGCTCACCTTGCTGACGCCTGCCTTGTTTGACAAAGGCTGGCTGCCCGGCTGGTTGGACAGCCAAACCTTAACAGGCACACTCCCGCATACCAATCTGCAAGTCAAACTCCGCGCCGCCGCCATAGACCGTTGGCTGCCCGTTTCAGGCTGGGATTTGCAGCAACATGCACCGAAAGCCATGCGAAAAGCCGTTTCGGCAGGCGCAGTGTATTGGTTTGAAATACAAAGCGGCAACCCGGCAGAACTCGCCCAAGCCCAATGGCAGGCATTCAGCGACAGCGAACAAGACCGACGCGACGGCTTCGGCATCGGATTGATCGGCCCGTGGCAGAGCATTTAATTTTCAGACGACCTGACAACCTATTTCACATTTAAAAACAAGGAAACCAAAATGAACACCCGAATTTTCCACCTACATGCCTTATCCGCCCTCCACGTCGGCACAGGTCAAGGCATCGGCGCAGTAGACTTGCCCATCGCCCGCAGCCGCGCCACCAATCTGCCGCTCGTCCCCGGCAGCGCGCTCAAAGGCGTATTGCGTGATGAGGCCAAAGAAAAATGGCATGTCAGCGAAGACGACATTCAAGCCCTGTTTGGCGCAGACAGCCAAGCCGACAAAGAAAATATTCATGCCGGTGCCGCCGCCTTTGGCGATGCACATCTATTGCTGCTTCCAATCCGCTCGTTTGCCGGAACAGTCGCCTTTGCCACTTGCCCCTTTATCCTGCAACGTTATGCACGCGATGTACGCGGGATACTGCCGGAAAGCCCCAAAGTACCCGCTTTAAAAGATAGCGCATCCGTGCCGGACAACACCGTATTGCGCGTTTCAGGCAGCCAAATCGCGCTGGAAGATTTGGACATCGGCAGCGAAACCAGTACCGAAGCCAAACAATGGGCAGAACACATTGCCGCCGCCGTTTACCCCGAAAACACGGCAAACAACGAAGCATGGCGCGAACAGCTCTGCCAACGCTTCATTATCCTGCCCGACAGCACATTCTCCTTCTTAGCCGATACCGCGACCGAAATCCGCATGCGCATCAGAATTGACCGCGAAACGCGCATCGTCAAAGAAGGCGCGCTCTGGTCGGAAGAAAACCTGCCCGCCGAAAGCGTGTTGTACGGCATTTTAGCCATCGACAAATCGCGCCATAGCCGCAACACCAAAAGCGCAGACGAACTCTCCGCATTGATTCCCGCAGGAGAAACCCAAATCCAAATCGGCGGCAAGCATACAGTCGGACGCGGCCTCTGTCGTCTCGTACTTTCAGACGACCTGACAAAAGGGGAATAACATGCCACACATCCGCTCGCAAAAATACGCCCAACGCGCATTAGGCTTGATTCAAAGAGTCAAAGAGAAAAACGAAAAAGTCAAAGAATACCGCACGCTTGCGCTGAATTTCCCCACCATGATCCTGCAATCCGGGCTTGCCCAAGCCATCGGCTTCTTACAAGCCAAAGGCAAAGAAGAACACCTGCTCCTACTGGCGCACATTGCCGAATTGTTGGAAGAAAACGAAAACAGCCTACACAAGAAAATCTTAGAAGCAGACTTACCGCATTACCAACTCCTCACGCGCCAAGCCATAGAAGCCGCCTCCAGCCTCAAACGCTACACCCAAGCCCTGCTGCCCAAACCCAAAGACGAACAAGGGGGACAATCATGACCATATCACTCATGCGGGAAAGCCTGAAAAAACTCATTTCAGACGACCTAAAAGACGCACACGCCGGTTTGCTCATGCAGCGCGGCCTGACCGAGTGGGACAAAGACAACAAACAAGCCAAAGCAGAGCTGATTCAAAAAATCGTCAAAATTCCCGCGCCCAAAAAAGACAGCCTGTACGCACTCGCCTTTACGCGCTGGGTGCAGGCCACTTCCGATACCGGCCGCTTCGCCACACTTGCCGCCGGCATTTCAGGCAGGCTTTACACAGGCCTCAACAGCGCAGGCGCACTGGAAACAGGCATCAGCACCAGCCACACCTACGGCATGCCCCTCATCGCAGGCTCCTCCGTCAAAGGCATCGCCCGCAGCCATGCCGAAAGCCTCGGACTGGATAAAGCCCACCTGACCGTATTGTTCGGCGACGACAGCGACTCAGGCAGCCTGAAATCAGGCGCACTCGTTTGGCACGACGCATGGTTCATCCCCGCCAACACCCCGCCCTTTGCCGCAGAAATCATCACCACCCACCACCAAGAATACTACAACGGCAAACAACCCGAAGCCGACGAAATGGAATCACCCATCCCCAACCAGCAAATCGCCACACAAGGCAGCTTCTATTTCGTCATCGAAAGCGCACCGGGCGCGCAGGCATGGGCGGCATATGCCCAAAACCTACTGTTTCAAGCCTTGCAGACACAAGGCGCAGGCAGCAAAACCGCATCCGGCTACGGCTATTTCACAGAAGCAGCCGAAGAAGCACAACGAAGCATCCGCAATATCCAAGAAGCACAAAACCAAGCCCTGGCCGCGCAACAAAAAGCCGCCGAGCTTGCCGCCATGCCAGCGCATCAACAGTTTATCCAAACATGGCAAGAACGAATGGAGGAGCAACCAAACAAGATCATAGGCAACCAAGCACACGACAAACTCTATCAAGAATGGAAGGCAGCCCTGCAAACCGCCGCAGAAAGCCCCGATTTCAACGCGGCAGAGAAAAAAGAAATTGCTGACGTGTTTACCGTCAAAAAGATGATGGCAAAATACGCGAAATGGCTGACCGACAAGCGTGGCAAAGAGCTGAAACCCATCCTGGCGAAGCTGCGCGGCGAATAGATTTTCATCTTTATCGAAGCCCAAGCTTTTCAGACGACCTAAAGCCGCAAAACGGTTAAAAAGCGTTGTCCAATGCAAAGCAGACGGCTATAATCCGAAACACAAGTTTTCCGACGGATAGCGAAAAGTCTGTCTTTCGGCTGCTCTTTTCAGTTAAGGTTTTATTAAATAATGTCTTTGTTGGTTAAGGAAAAATGCTAACCTTTCTTAACCATATAGAAGATTGAAAATAATGAAATTTTTTAACCGAGTGCAGTCGGAAGACTTGCCCCACTAATCGGGGATTAAGACGTTTTGCTTTTCCAGTTTGTCTAAAAAACGTTCCAAGTCGGAAGACTTGCCCCACTAATCGGGGAT
>NZ_KV789514.1:4788-8807 GCF_001807625.1 Neisseria sp. HMSC03D10 | reverse complement strand
AAGACTTGCCCCACTAATCGGGGATTAAGACTTTGGCTACCCCTTTTGCAGCATTAGCCTCATCGGTCGGAAGACTTGCCCCACTAATCGGGGATTAAGACCCATAAAATTTTCCATTCCAATATTGTTTGGACGTCGGAAGACTCGCCCCACGCATCGGTCTTTCAATCTTTTCAGACGACCTCAAGCCAAGGTCGTCTGAAAATGTTGGAAAACCTGCCCCACTCATCGGGGATTAAGACACGGGGGAATACCTCTATAACGACCAACTGTTCGTCGGAAGACTTACCCCACTCATCGGGGATTAAGACCTGAATCGGCGGTTTTCGTAATCCATGCTGAACATCGTCGGAAGACTTGCCCCACGCATCGGGGGTTTCAATCTTTTCAGACGACCTCAAGCCTGGGTCGTCTGAAAACGTAGGTCGGATTCTTGAATCCGACAAATATTCCGACGTTTCTACATAGCAAAACAGCCTTGATATTGCATCAAGGCTGTTTTTGTTGGCGGAGGGTTTGTGTGAGTTCGGGGTCGTCTGAAAGGCGGCTTCGCGCTTACAGCTTGCCCACACCGCCCAAGATGATGCCTTCGGGCAAGGCGGGTTTGCCCAGGGCATGGATTATGCTGCTGTTGGGCAGGGGATAGCAGCGTAAATTGTCCTGCTTGGCGTTGAGCATTTTGCAAAGTGTTTCAAAGCATTGCCTTGCTTGATCACTGCTGCCGATGTGCAGGAAAACGCTGTTTTGCAGGGGAATGGCGTGCTGTATTAAATAGCGGTGTGCTTTTTGCAGGCGGTGAGGGTCGGCGATGTCGTAGGCGATGAGGTGGCGCATTTTTATTCTAAGGTGGTAAGTCCGCTTAATTGGATTTCAGGCTGTCCACTGTATTGGGAGAGGATGGCCAGATAGTCGGCGCAAAGCTGGTGGATATGGCTCCGCCATTGCTTGGCGGTTGCTTCGTAGGCTGGATAAAATTTGATGCGTGCGTTTTTGCTCATCAGGCAGCCTTGCGCGGTGGTTGAAAAATCCTCCGGTGTCAGGGTTTCTTGATAAAACAGGGAAAGCACCCAGACATCGCATAGGCTGCGCAGGTGTTCCAATAAATCGCAGGCAAGGGATTCGCGACCGTGTTCGGGCTGGTGGTAGTAGCCGATAAAGGGGTCTAATCCGCTTAGGTAGAGATGTTTGACGATGTCGAAGTGCAGCAGGGTGTAGGCGAGGGACAGGGTTGCGTTGAGTGGGTCGCGCGGCGGACGTTTGTTGCGTCCTGTAAAGTGCCAGTTTTCGGGCAGTACACTTGCCCATGCGCTGAAATAACGTGCGGCGGCAGCACCTTCTATGCCCCGCAATGCGGCAATGTCGGGGCTGCTTGAAATGGCATCGACAAGGTTTGCCAGGGCTTGGCTGTGGTTGTTCAGGTAAGCTGCATTCCGATTGTCCGAACATGCCATTTGCTGCAAGTGCTGCTGTTGTGCGGATAACTTGGCGGCAACAGTGTTTCGGGCGGCGGCAAGGCTTGCTGCCTTATCCTGCGACAGGGCGTATTGCGCGACACGTCTTTTTCCATCCAGTTTCCAGTTGGGCAGCATGAGGGCAGGGCGGTTTTGCCGCCCGTTTAATATGAGTACGCCGACGCCTGCTTCGCCCAGTTTGCTTAAAACCTTTGCCGATAGGGTTATATCCCCGCGTATGCAGACTCGCTGTAAGACTTTGAGCGGTACGGTTGCTATGCGTTCATCGGTTTCGTAACACACCAAAGCATCGCCGTCTGCTCGCAGGGTAAGGTTTTTGCGGTCTAGGTAGAGCGTGGTCATGAATTTGCCTTTCGGATTGAAGCTATACGGGTATAGGCATGAAGGAGGCGAATATCCTGTCGACAATCTTGCCGATGCAAAATTTAATCGCCCATTTCAAAATTGCTAGCCACATGGTTTTCTCCTTATTTTGTTGATGTTTCGTTGACGGTGACGACTGCGCTTATGGCGATGCCGAATAGGCAGACTATTGCAGCAAGTTTCGGATTTTTTTGCGCAATGTCTTTGACGGTTACAAAAATCGTGTCTAGGTTTTGCATCTTTTTTTCCTTTCCGTGTTGTTGTTTGTGTAATGTTGTAGGCGGTTTCAAATACTAAACCACCATAAAAACATCGTAGCGAAGCGGTTTGGTTGTGCTAAATAGCCATTCATTGTCTGACTGACTTAAGGCGAGATAATGCAGCGTATCATTTGAATCCAATAATTCACTCAATTTGCCGTTAAGTTGCATTAATTCGTCTGCGGTCAGCCAGCATTCAAATAAGGATTTCTGCATACCTACCGCATAGCTTTGCAATAAACGGCGTACGCGTGCTTGGCGGCGGGGGCAAGTGATGTCGTAAGCAAAAAGATAGTGTTGGCGCATTAGGACTAATAAAGAAAAAGCAACGTTGTCGAAAACAACGAAGTGAATTTTAGGCTTATGCGGCGTGAAATACTAAGAACACAAATTTGTTTTTCCGTATCAGCTTGTTTCGCTATTCTGGCGGTTGCATCCTTGTCCCGAAGGGTAGGATTGTTTTCATTCTCTCTATTTCGCATTTTCAGGTCGTCTGAAACGCCGTATCATGCCATTTTTTATTTGTCTGTCTGCCATGAATCCGCTTAATCTTCCTTCGGAATTGCCCATAGCCCGTTATCGTTTGCATTTCACGCTGACGCATGATTTGCAGCTTCCGTCCTATGCGGCTTCGACCTTGCGCGGTGTGTTCGGGCATGCGCTTTTGGCTGCCGCCTGTACCTGCGATACGCCCCAAACGCCGCATCTTCCCGATTGCCCCTATGCGCAGATTTTCGAGCCGGCGCCTTGTGCCGACTTGCCTAGCAGCGTGCGCCAAAGTCCGCCGCCGCCTTATCTGATCGAGACGCCGCTGGTCGCGCCCACGCATTTTCCGGCGGGCGCGGGGTATGCGTTTGATTTGGTGTTGTTTGGCAGGGCGCGGCACAGCCTGCCTTTGATTGCCGCCGTCTTTGCCCAGACTTTTGCCAAAGGGTTGGGGGCAAACAATGCGGGCAAGGGCGAATTGAGCGGCATTGCGGTACAGCAGGCGGACGGCAGTTTCCTGACGGTTAGCGAACGCGGCAGCCCCATCGCGCTGCACGACAACCATATCCGACTGCCCGAACGCTATCCCTCCCAAGCGTATATCCAGCTGCTTACGCCTCTGCGTATCCAGCAAAAAGGCAGGATTTTGCGTGAAACCGAACTGACGCAGGCGGTTTTCCTGCGCCAGCTTATGCGCCGCTATCTGACGCTTGCCCATCTGCACTGGGGCAACCATGCAAACGCTGCCGAGCTGTCCGCCCAAATCGGCGGACAAGGCGTCCCGCCCCGGCTTTTATGGCACGAACACCGCCGTTTTTCCAACCGTCAAAAGCAGATTACGCCCCTTAGCGGCGCAATCGGTACATGGCAGCTGACCGGCCTTTCGCCCGCCTTCTCGCAAATGCTGTATATCGGACAATGGCTGCACTTGGGCAAAGAAACGGTATTCGGCAACGGGCAATACCGCATTATCCAAGCAGTTTGATAATACACCCGATTGACAATACACCCGACGCAAAAACAGCCTTGATGGAACGAACCATCAAGGCTGTTTGATTTTTATCCCCGATTCGTGGGGCAGGTTTTCCGATATTTTCAGACGACCTTGACTTGAGGTCGTCTGAAAAGCTTTAAGCATGATACGTGGGGCAAGTCTTCTGACACAAGAGCGGTTATTTATGCTGAAAGGTATTAAGGTCTCAATCCCCGATTGGTGGGGCAAGTCTTCCGACGAAGCTATACCGCCAACGGCAAATCCACGCTGTAGTCTTAATCCCCGATTAGTGGGGCAAGTCTTCCAACTGAAACTACTAATGAAAATCGCATGGATAACATGGGTCTTAATCCCCGATTAGTGGGGCAAGTCTTCCGACAAAACCATTTCGGCTTACCATCGTTCTGTGGAATTGTCTTAATCCCCGATTAGTGGGGCAAGTCT
>NZ_KV789514.1:4179-4768 GCF_001807625.1 Neisseria sp. HMSC03D10 | reverse complement strand
ATCCCCGATTAGTGGGGCAAGTCTTCCGACTTTACCTTTTTCACCATCTGGACCATCAGGTAAGTGTCTTAATCCCCGATTAGTGGGGCAAGTCTTCCGACAAAAGTGGCATTACCAAATCCTATACTGCACATATGTCTTAATCCCCGATTAGTGGGGCAAGTCTTCCGACAAAGAGATTGTGTTTCTTACACTTAGGACATTTCGTCTTAATCCCCGATTAGTGGGGCAAGTCTTCCGACATAAACACAAAATTTAAAGAGCAGATACAGATGCGTCTTAATCCCCGATTAGTGGGGCAAGTCTTCCGACAATACTACAATCAAGAAAGGTCAACGCGTGCACGGTCTTAATCCCCGATTAGTGGGGCAAGTCTTCCGACTGGGCACTCGCAGCACGTTGCAGTGTTTCGATTTCGTCTTAATCCCCGATTAGTGGGGCAAGTCTTCCGACATGAAAACAATGTCTTACATCCTACTGAAGAATTTGTCTTAATCCCCGATTAGTGGGGCAAGTCTTCCGACACAATCTGACGCATGAGAACGGGTGGTTTTCGCAGTCTTAATCCCCGATTAGTGGGGCAAGTCTT
>NZ_KV789514.1:3930-4159 GCF_001807625.1 Neisseria sp. HMSC03D10 | reverse complement strand
CCGATTAGTGGGGCAAGTCTTCCGACAAAACTGAATTGTGCGAATCGCAAGGGATAACTGTCTTAATCCCCGATTAGTGGGGCAAGTCTTCCGACGATCGCTGATGTGAACATTGGTGGTATTGTTGATGTCTTAATCCCCGATTAGTGGGGCAAGTCTTCCGACGTAAAAGCCCTGATTGATGACGTGCTTGCCCGCTGTCTTAATCCCCGATTAGTGGGGCAAGTCT
>NZ_KV789514.1:0-3910 GCF_001807625.1 Neisseria sp. HMSC03D10 | reverse complement strand
CCGATTAGTGGGGCAAGTCTTCCGACAAAACTAAAATTGCAAACAGATGGTTTGATATTCGTCTTAATCCCCGATTAGTGGGGCAAGTCTTCCGACTGCACTCGGTTAAAAAATTTCATTATTTTCAATCTTCTATATGGTTAAGAAAGGTTAGCATTTTTCCTTAACCAACAAAGACATTATTTAATAAAACCTTAACTGAAAAGAGCAGCCGAAAGACAGACTTTTCGCTATCCGTCGGAAAACTTGTGTTTCGGATTATAGCCGTCTGCTTTGCATTTCACAATGTTTTTTAACGTTTTCAGACGACGTTTCCATGGTCAAGAGACTTCGATGTCAGCTTGTCAGGGCTTTCAGCGCTTCTTTGTCGCGGGCGATGATGATTTGGATGTTTTTGGCGGCGCAGTTGCGCTCGAATTCCGTCCATTGCTGCGGCTTTGCATTGTCTTTAATGACGGGCGACAAAATCAGGACGCGGCGTACTTTGCCCATGTTGAGGCTTTGGTCGATCACTTGCCTTAGCGGGTCTGCCAGCTTGCTTTCGGAGCTTAAATCGGATTTGAGTTCGCAAAAAATCAGTTGGTTTTTACGGAACAGCAAAATGTCGGTTTCGTTGCCCTGACTTTCTCCTTGTATCAGTTGCAAGCCTGTCCCCAGTTCTTCGTCTTTCACGCCGTTTTCTTTAAACCATGTGTAAATGAGTTGTTCAAACCAGTCGCCGCTTATCCATTTTCTCCAGTCGTGAATTTGTCGGGCTATTTGGCTGTTTTTGTTGTATTTGGTGGGCAGGATCAGTCCTTTTTCGTCCAGACGGATGCGGTCTTGCGGGTCAATCAGGTTGATCAGTCTTTCAAGAAAGGGTTTGAGTTCGTCGGGTTGTGCAAGCCCGAACTCTTGCCATTCGAGCAGGATTTCTTTTTGGTCTTTGGAATATTTTTGTGTCCATGCGTTTTCCAATACGGGCATAACGGCGGGGAATAGGTTGCCGTTTTCAGGCTGCTGCATGCTTTGGGCGGCAAAACGCATTTGGGCAAGGGGCAGGCTGTCGGGATGTTCGATAATGGGGTTGGGGTTGTGTTTTTTGATTTCGTCGGCGTAGAGTTTCAAGCTGTCGCGCAGGGAGAATCGGTCGGATAGGACGATTTCGCCCAGAAATGCCAGGTTGTCGGGATTGAGGCGGTCTATGTGGATTTGGTTGCTGTCGCGTTGGAAGGCTTGGTAGTGCAGCTCCTGCCATATGCCGGTTTGGGCGGCGAGCAGTTGGGACAGGATTTTTGTGCCGCCTGTGATGTTGAGTATGGCGTTGTGTGCAATGTGGTGTTCGGCGCAGTAGGCTTTGAAGACGGTGTCGAGCCACATTTGGATTTCTTCGGTTCGTTCGCCGATGAGTTGGCTGTCGCTTTGAAAGCCGATTTCGTGGATTTTGCCGTTAAATTGTTTGCTTTGCTCGAGCGTGTTTTTGAAACGGGTATGTGCGTTTTTACCGGCTACCCATTTGGTAACGATGAGATGGACGTTTTGGGGCTGTAAACGCAGGCAGGCGCGGTATTCGGCGATGTTGTGTTCGGAAAGGATGATGAAGTAGTGTGGAATTGGGTGCATGATGCTCTCGCTTTGTTTGGTGGATTGAGGTCGTCTGAAAAGGTGTGTTGTGTCGGTGTGCGCTTTTTTATTTGAAGTTAAAAGGCAGGCAGGCTTTCAGCGCGGCAAGCAGTTTTTCGGGTTTTGCTTCGCTCTTCTGCAAGGTCTGTAAGGCTGCGTGCGGCGCTTGGGGGAACGCGGTTTTCAGACGAGCAGCTTCGGCGGCAATGGGGTAGGGGCTGGATTTGCCCAGTCCGAGCCGTTCTGCCAATACGGCAGTCGTCAGCGCAATCCATTGCAGGGTCAGGCCGTCTGCTTCTTCGTCTAGGGCATGGTTAAAGGCTTCGACGGCAATGATGTCGTTGCCTGCAAAATGCGCCAACCAGCCGCGCCACAGGTGGATAAGCTGCCATGGGTGTCCTGCTTCGCTTTGCCAGTGGGCTTGATTGTACAAATAGGTTTTTTGCGCGGATGCGGTTTGCTGCGGATAGGCGGCAAGCAGGCGCAATAAGGCATGATGGGTAAAGCGGTCGTCCGGGCTGATTGAAAATTTGTTGGCGGCTTTGTCTAAATCGCTGCCGAAAACAGATGTGGCGAGCGGCTGTATGTTTTCCCATGTTTCGCCTGCGTCCAGGGCGTTGTGCAGCCGGTATAGGCGGGTTTGACGGATGTCTTTTTGTGCTGCGGCAGGGTCGGATAGTTTTTCAAATGTTTCAAGTGCTTGGGTAAAAAATGATGCGGCAGGTTGGTGTTCTCCCGAGAAGGCGTGTATCTGTCCCATGCCTGATAGAAGCCTGCCGTATTGCTGCCGACCGACGGCGATTTCAGGCAGTTTGAGCGCGTGTTGCAGAATTTGTTTGGCGTAGTCGAATTCGTATATGTTGGTGGTGGCTACCGCCAGACGGTTGTATACCTGCGCGACTTCGGGTGCGGCTTCGTATTTCAGTTGGTTGCCCAAATCAAGCAGGTTTTGTATGGCTTCCAGACGCATTCTGCCCTGATGGTTGTCGGCGGCAAGCCGGGCTGCTTGAAAACGCAGTTGTAATAGTGGCGGCAGTTTGTTTGCTGCCGGGGCGTAGGTTTGCAGCCAGCCTAAGATTTCATCTAGGGCTTGGGGATGGTAGTCTTTTTCGTTTAGGCGATGGCGGACTGTCTGTAGGTAGTTTTGCCAGATTTCGGGCTGTGTTCGACAGCGTTCGCCCAATTGCTGCATGGCTTTGCGTAAGAGGCTGTGTTCGGGTTCGCCGGATAGGGCGCAGACTGCTTGAAACCAGTCGTGCGACGACAGGGCAGTTTTGCCGTCGAGTGCGGCATAAATGTGCTCTAAATCGCCGCTTTCCGGGGTAAGGAAACAATGTCCTTTGAATTTGGCTCTTATCAAACGTTGTTTGGCAGACGAACCGCCCCAGCAGTGCGCCAGTGCATCAACATGGGCAAGATAGGGGTGTTTGCCTTTGGGGGTGATTTCCAGTGACAGGTGCAGCTGGCTGAAACGGGCTTCGTCTATGCTTTGCAATTCGCTTAACAGCAGTTGTTTTAAAACCTGCAAGTCGGTGTCGGCATTAAAGCCGCCGCGTTGTTCGATAAATACGTGTACCTGCTTGCTGCCTTCGTTGGGTAGCGGCAGCAGGCGCAAGGCAAGTTGCAGTAAACGGTACACGCCGCTAAACCAACGCGGGCGGTTGAATGAAAGCGGGTCTTTGGCAGTAATGCCCAATACGCCTACCGACTGCGAGAGGATGTTGTTGATGACTTTGTCCAGCAGCTCGGGCTTTTCTTCAGCGGCGTGGAATGTTTCGGGCAGTTTGTCCAATTTGGCTCTGCCTTGCGGAATGGCAAGTGCGACATAGCGGCCTAAGCTGTAGTCGTCGATGGATAAATCCTCCGCCTGCTCAAATTCCATGCCTGTTTCGTCAATGACGATTTCCCAGTTGGAATGTGCTGGCAGGTGGCGCAGGCTGTTGGGATGATGTTGGGTAAATTGGGGTGGTCGTACTAGGCAGCCTTGTGCAGGGCTGAAGGATTTTCTCTTGTCTTTTTTCTCGTTGAGCTTACCCAGTTTGATGGCTAAGTGTTTTTTGATGCGTTGGCTTAGTTCGGGACGGGCTTGCTGCTCATTAAACCAAGCGTTTAGAGCTGTCTGGTTGTCTTTTTTGAATAGGGTTTCTAATTCTTGCGTCAGCTGATAGGCGTGTTCGCCCTGTTTCTTGTTTTTTTGAGCGGAGTTTGACAATTCAGTACCATGCTGTGCCGCAAGGTAAAGCAGTTCGTTTACTTTTTCTTGATAGTCTTTGTTGTCTAAGAGCGTGTTCATAGTCTTCGTAGCAGG